>CBDUCC010000180.1:0-7662 GCA_965365555.1 uncultured Myxococcales bacterium
AGTCGCCGTAGAGATCGAATCCAATATCCGCCGTCGGAGCACACGCCGCATTCGTCGGCGGTCACGCGCAGGATCATCGAAGAGGTGTTCGACGAGAGCGAAGTTGCCGTCGTCGAGGGTGGCATCGAGACGAGCACCGCGCTGCTCGCACAGCCCTTCAATCACATCTTCTTCACCGGCGCCCCGTCCATCGGCAAGGTGGTCATGGAGGCCGCTTCGAAGCACCTGGCGTCCGTCACCCTCGAGCTCGGTGGCAAGTCACCCACCATCGTCGACGAGACCGCGCAGGTAGATGCCGCTGCCCACCGCGTGGCCTGGGCCAAGTACACCAACAACGGTCAGATCTGCCTAGCGCCGGATTACGTGTTCGTGCACGAGAGCAAGAAGGACGAGTTCATCCAGAAGCTCACCAAGAACATCGAGAAGTTCTACGGCATGGATGCGCGGCGCTCGGAGTCGTACGCACGCATCGTCAACAACCGACACTATCAGCGACTCAACGGTTATCTCGAGGACGCCAAAGAGCGGGGAGCGACGGTGGCGTACGGGGGCCGCACCGACGAAGGCGAGGATTACATCGAGCCGACGGTCCTCACCGACGTCGATCCGACCTCGCGCGTCATGACCGAAGAAATCTTCGGGCCGCTCCTGCCCATCTCGACCTTCAAGACACTCGACGAGCCCATCGCAGCCATCAATGCGAGGGAAAAGCCACTGGCGCTCTACATCTACAGCCGGAGCCGCTCGAACATCGAGCGGATCATGCAGAACACTCGCGCCGGCGGCACCTGCATCAACCACAGCGCGGTTCACTTCTTCAACAACTACCTTCCCTTCGGCGGCTCCAACAACAGCGGCATCGGAAAGGGGCACGGCTTCTTCGGCTTCGAAGCGTTTTCGAACGCTCGCGGCGTGCTCAAGCAGGTGACCCCATTCACCGCGCTCGACCTGCTCACCGCGCCCTACAACGCGATCAAACAGAAGCTCATCGACATCAGCATCAAGTTCTTCTGAGCTTCACGGACAAGCCGCGCACGAACTGCGCCAGCCGACCCGTCCGAGCCGTGGTATAGCTTCGCGCGCACCATGACTCGAAACGCACCCTGCAAGTACGAGCCCGGCAGCAGACGGCAACGCATCCTCTATGTCGGATCGGGCCTTAAGTCCTTCGAATCTCTCGTCGCCGACATGGCCACGGGCCCGAGGACCGCACGCCTGCCTTCCGAGCTCTATCCGGTGCTCAGCACCCGCGGGCGCGAGGTCGAGTTAATCCCGGTCTGGGACACGCGCGGCGCCACCGATGCGCTTCGCTCGGCCTACGTCAACCTACTCCTCGTCGACCTTCGCTGGTGCGACGATTTCGAGACTCGTGTCGCCGATGTTCGAAAGCTTCTCGGGGCGCTCGACCACGCCGAGGACGTCGAGCAGCGCTACGGCTTTCACCGCATCGTCGTGCTGATCTCCGGTCCCGATACCAGGCGCCTCGACGATTTGGTGATCGAGCTTGGCGCCGTCGGGGTTCGCCACGTGCTCCGACAGGACTTCGAGCCGGACGCGCTCCCTTGGTCGAGCGACCCTGCGTTCGGGCACCAGGTGCTCGGCTATTGCGTCGACCTGACCGCGTCGCGCCACGTTGGAAAGACCGCGATTTGCGCCTCTGGCGGCGGCATCACGGGGATCTATTTCGAGATGGGCGTGCTCAAGTGCATCGATGACTGTCTCACGAACTGCAGCGTCAACGACTTCAACATGATGTTCGGAATCAGCGCAGGCGCCGTAGTGACCAGCCTTCTGTCCGTCGGCTACACGCCCGATGAGCTGATCGCCGGCATCGCCGGCGTCCCCGGAGGAAGGGTGCCCCCGCTCTCACTCAGCCTCTTGCGCCTGTCACACTTCAATCACGAGGACATGCGCTGGCGCCTCCGGAGCGCCGCGAAAACCGGCATTCGGGCGTTCTGGGACGCTCTCCGGGGCCGCGGAGGCGATACCGCCGATGCTCTGTTCCTCGAATACACCAGCCTGGTCGGTGCTCCGTTTCATTCGTCGGAGTTCGAGGCGATGCTTCGACGTATCCTCGAGCTTTCTGGGTCCGGCAACGACTTTCGCAATCTTCCGATCGAGCTCTTCGTCGGCGCATCGGACCAGGACGCCCGCTCGCACGTTCTGTTCGGCTCGGATGGGTACGACCACGTGCCGATCAGTAAGGCGGTTCAGGCTTCTCTGAGCGTAAACCCCGCCTTCTCATCAGTGCCGATCGACGGTCGCTACTACGAAGATGGCGCGATCACGCGCACCTCCAATTTCGTCGAAGCGATCAGGCGCGACGCGACGTTGATCATCACCTTGGATCCGTTCGTTCCGTATGTCTCGAAGCTCCCCGGGCTCGCGCATCGGCGCGGCGTTCTCTACAACATCGATCAGGACATTCGAACGATTTCGTTCACGCGTTTCGAGCGGGCCCGTAGCGGTGTCCTTCGAAAGAACCCCGAAGTCAGCTCCTACACGTTCCTTCCATCAAACACCCTGCGTCGCCTGCTCTCCACCAATCCGATGGACCACCGCCCGTACCTCGAGATCTGGCGGGGCGCTTACCTTTCGGCGCTGCAGCGCATCGAACAGCTTTGCCATCGGCTGCGTGGGGACCTCGCTCAGCAGGGAATGCTCCTCGACACCGCGTTGGCGGAGCTCGTCGCAGAGCAGCTCCGCACCACCCCAAACCTCTGCTTCGAAGACTTCTTTCCCGAGCGTCAGGTCGAGATCGCGAAACGTGAGTTCATGCGACCTTCCCAGGTTCCGCCGCCGCCGGTCCCGGTGCATTAGCGTCGCGCAGAATTTTCACGTCCGGGCGCGTCGACGAGTGCGGTATCCTTCATCCCGTGGCGCCTCCACGCATGCGACCGCGGTTCGAGCTTCAGCTCCCCGTCGAGCGGGAGCGCTGGCTCGAAACCTTGCGCGCGCTCCTCGACGGCGAGACCGAATCCCTACGCGGGCAGGTGTTTCGCAAGCACGCCGTGGTCCAAATGCGCGATGAAAAGCGCACGTTCTGGTCCCCCTACCTCAACCTGGAGGTCGAAGACGAGCCCGACGGCTCGGCGATTCGCGGGCGCTTTTCCCCGCATCCGAACGTCTGGACGATGTTCATGGGCGTCTACATCCTGATCGCGATCGTCGGCCTCGCGGGCTTCTCCTACGGGATCGTGCAGTGGACCTTGGGTCAGTCTCCCTGGGCCTTCGTCGTGGCTCCGGCGGCCCTGGCGCTGTTCGGTTTCGTGTATGGAGCGACGCTCATCGGCCAGGGGCTCGGCGCCGAACAGATGTACGTGATGCGGAGCCTGGTCGATCAGGCCTGCATCGATGCGCTCTCGGAGCGCGCCATCGAGCCTGCGGCGGAGCGCTCCTGAACGACGCCACTTGGTATTTTCCTTGCATAGGTTCCTCACCTGGATGCAGTCCTCCCCGAGGATCCCGGGGGATCTGCGCAAAGAACGGCGAATAATCCAGCACTCGGTGCAGATTTTGCGTCAACTGATGAATCCATACGTGCATCGTTTATTGAAAGCATTTTTCAACGACAAACCTTTGCTTTTTGCAACGAAATGTAGAGACTCAGCACCGACCGGGACGGGTATAGGAAGCGTGAGGGAATTTTGATTAAGAACCAGGGATGGGTTGTGCGGTCGTTGTTGGCCGCGCTGTTTTCGATGGCTCTAGCCGTGACAGGCTGTGGCAGCAGCGGGGGCGGCGATGGCGGCTCAGGCGGTACAGCCGGCATGGGCGGCGAAGCCGGCATGGGCGGCGGAGCCGGCATGGGCGGCGGAGCCGGCATGGGCGGCGAAGGCGGCATGGGCGGCGGCCTCGAGCCCTGCACCGAAGAGCTCTGCGTCGACGCGGATCCCGCGAGCAGGACGTTTTCCGGCAGCCTCGCTGTCGAGCTGATCGCGAGGGGATCGGAGAGCGCGGGCGCGGTCATCTATTACACCACCGATCTCAGCCCGGTCGAGCCCGGAAGCTCGCCTGAGTACACCGGACCGATCACCGTCTCCGAGACGACGGTCGTGAAGTTCAAAGCGGTCGTGCCCACCGGCGCAGGCGGTGCCGGCGGCGCAGGCGGCGCAGCCGGTGCTGGCGGCCAGCCCGCCCCCGAGCCGATCGAGGCCGAGGGGGCCGAGGGCTACACGCTCGCTGAAGGACCGGGTGCGGAGATTTACGAGCAGTGGGCCAGCAGCGGACACGGCGACCTGACCGCCGAGCCTTGGCGCCACTGGGACGAAGACGGCGAGGTCCCTAGCCGTTGTGGGCAGTGCCACTCGGCCACGGGCTTCCTCGAGTATGCGGCCAACGGCCTCGTCGAGAACAGTCAGCCGCTGCCGCTCGGCCTCGAGTGTCAGGCCTGCCACACCGGATCGCCTTCGACGTACTTCAATCCAACCTATCGCGGGAACCTCGAGCCCGTAGCCTTCCCGGTCAACGACGCCGAGGGCACCGATCCAAGTCTCTCCATGTTCGGCAGCAGCAACATGTGTATGGTCTGCCATCAGGGGCGCGCCTCGGGTCCGACCTTGCAGGCGCGGATCGATAGCGGGAACTTGGGCTTCCTCAACATCCACTACTACGCGGCCGCTGCCTCGCTCTTCGGAGGTGAGGCCCAAGCCGGCTACGAGTACGAGGGGAAGGAGTACATCCCGCGGAACACCTACCCGTCTCATCCCGACGAGTTCTCGACCTGCGAGGGCTGCCACATGACCAACGCCGAGAACGGCGAGGCTCACACCTGGATACCCGAGATTTCCAATTGTCAGGGGTGCCATGGCGGCGACAGCTTCCAGACCCTCGGTGGCTCACCGGCTGAGAACTACACCAGTATCCAAACCTTGGTGCCGGAGCTCTACGCAGAGATCCAAGACTATGCGGCCACCACGATCGGTGTCCCCATCGTGTACGACGATACTCGTTATCCGTACTGGTTCACCGATGAGGGCGAGCGCTACAGCTCGTTCGACGAGACGCTCTTGAAGGCTGCCTACAACTACCAGGTCGCCTTGAAGGACCCGAACGGGTACCTCCACAACGGAAGCTACATCCAGCAGATCGTGTACGACTCGATCGAAGCGTTCGGAGCCACACCTTCGGTGCCGGTGATCGGTCGTGGTGACCTCACCCTCGACGGGTCGGGCCTCGGAGCGCTGACCTCGGCTGCCGGAAAGACCAAGCAGTGGCAGCTCAGCGGCCACGGAGCTGCGGCCGGCGAGCCGTTCCGCCACTGGGACGAGGACGAGATCATCAGCGGGAGCTGTACCCGGTGCCACAGCACCAACGGCTTCGCCGAGTACGCGATGGGCGAGGACACCACGGCGCAGTTGCCGCTCTCGACCGTGGGCTGCACCTCGTGTCACAACCAGTTCAATCTCTATACGAATCCGGAGTCGCGCTACGACGCCCAGGGAATGAATCCGGCGCTCGAGCCGGTCGAGTTCCCGTCCGGCGATACGGCGACGTTGGGCAACGACAGCAACATCTGCATGGGCTGTCACCAGGGTCGCAACTCGGGCGCGGACGTCGCCGAGGCCGAGTCAGACCCGAACGACGTGGTTCAGAACCCGGACTACGACTCCTACGACTTCATCAACATCCACTACTATGCCGCCGCCGCCACGCTCTTCGGAAGCGACGTCAATGGTGGATACGAATATGACGGTCAGCAGTACCGTGGCGCGAATCTGTTCGGCGTCCACACCCAACTGCCGGACGCAGCGCGGCTAGGCGACTGTATCGGATGCCACATGAACGCAGACGAGGCGGAAGCGGCGAAGCACACCTTCCTGCCCAAGGTGGCAGACTGCAACGCGTGTCACGCCGGTAGCTCGTTCGAGACGCTGCGCGGATCGCCGGCCACCAACTTCGAAGATATCGAGACCTTGCAAGGTGAGCTGCTGGCCGCGATTCAGGCCTACGCCACGACCGGCGATCTGCCGATCAACTCACCGATTCAATACGACAGCAGCGCCTACCCATACTGGTTCAAGGGCGGTGAGGCTCCGATCTACCCGAACCGGTACCGCGACGCAGACTTCACCATGTTGACGGCGATGTACAACTATCACCTGACTCGGTCGGATCCGGGTGGCTACATCCACAACGGGATTTACGCCATAGAGCTTCTCTACGACTCCATCGTCGCGATGGGCGGCACGCCGAGCGTTACTCGCCCGTAGGGCGTCGGATGACAAAGGGCTCACCAGAGCCCACAAAACCGTAGTCCGGGGCACGTCTTCGCTTGAAGGCGCGCCCCGGTTGCTTATGATCCCCCTGATGTTCCGTTCGTGCCGCGTTTCTTGGCTTTCCTGCATCGACGCGTTGGTGCCATGAGGGCCTGGGCTAGCGCCTGTTGGGTCTCCTGGCTGTGCTCCGTCATCGTGACACTGTCGGGCTGCACCGAAGAACGTGACCTCGGGGAGCCTTCGCTCGTCTTCGCAGATGTGCAGCCCCTTCTTGATGAGCGCTGCGTCGATTGCCACGGCGGTGCGTCGCCCGCGGCGGACTACAGCGTCGAAGACTACTTCGCGACCATTCGCTGCATTCCCGATCCCGAGGGTCAGCCGGCCACGCTGCCCTCCGACGAGACGGCTCCCATCCTAGCGGTCTTGGACGAGCCGGAGATCCACGCCGACCTATTAGAGGTCTCGGAGACCGAGACCCTGACCAACTGGGTCGTGGACGGCGCGGTCCCAAACCGGCGATCGACACATCCGGCAGGCTGGAACGATCCGCGATCGGCGCAGTGGCATGGCACGTATCTCTCCGAGACCGAATGGCAGCCCATCATCGACCCCACGCGCGGAGATGCTTGCGGCCTGTGTCATGAGGGCTCTCCTGCGCCGGTCGAGGGCATTGAAGCGTATCCCGACGGTGCCACCGACTGCACCGACTGCCATGATCTTCCTGGCGGCGTGATGGCCTGCGGCACCTGTCATGGCGATGGCGAACGCTCCTATCCGCCGCGCGACCAATGCTACTTCCGCGGTCCCCCAGAAGGCTTTGCGCACAACGCGCACGTCGAAGCTTCACCCAACAACTGGAGTGGGCTCGGCTGCGAGACCTGTCACTTCGGCGAGGACTTCTCGATGCTCGGAGGAAAGCACGGAAACGGCGTGGTCAACGTCGAGTTTGATCCCGTCTGGGGCCCCGACGCGAGCTATGACTTCGACACGTTTGGGTGCACTACGAGCTGTCACATCCGAGGCGGGACGACCCCCGATGTGGCCTGGAACGAACGAGGGCTCGATCTTCAGTGCGACGCCTGCCATCAGAACCCACCTCCGGTCCACCCGAACATTCCGTGCAACAACTGCCACATTGGGATCAACCCGGCCGGCACGATGCTGACGCCGGAAGCCCCGCACATCAACGGCCGCGTCGATCTCAACTAGCTCGCGAGGCGGCTCAGGCTCAGCGGGGCCGCGGGGCGGCTCGGGGCGTGAACGGCGACGACGCCTTGCCACTGATGAAGGTGTGGCATCCCGTGCAGAGCTCGGCTTCCGGCTGATGGTCGACCATGTCGGTGTGGCATTCGGTGCACGATGCACGGTCGGCCCGCACGTTCGAATTGTGCGGATTGTGGCAGGTCGCGCAGTCGGAGTGCCCGGGGCCGGTCGGATCGTCGGG
>CBDUCC010000181.1:0-7580 GCA_965365555.1 uncultured Myxococcales bacterium
GATGGAGAGCCGAGCAGAACTCTGTGCAGTAGAACGGGAATGTGCCCTCTTTGTCTGCCACGAAGGTGATGTCCACGTGCTTGCCCGGCTCGAGGCTGCTGTGCACGTCGTACGACCCGATCGTGAAGCCATGGGTCGCGTCGTGTGCCTGCTCGACGTTCGTGATGTGCAGGTGCACGGTGTCACCCTTCTTCACACGAACGATGTCGGGGGTGAAGTGGCTACGAACCGACGTCATGTAGACGTGCACGTTCTTGCCCTTTCGCTCGATGCGCTCCTCCTTGGCCTTCACGGAGTTCGGGCTCGGCGCATCGGTGACGACATCGTAGCCGGCAGGCTTGTAGACGTCGATGGGAGCCATCTTGTCGGCTTTGATCATCTGCGCATAGTGCGGCTCACCGAGTGGCAGCGGCATGTCGTAGATTAGCTGCATGGGCTCGCTATCGATGTTGATCAGCTGGAAGTTCTGCGGAAGCAGAGGGCCAACCTTGCTGAACCGATCGAGCGCCCATTTGTTCATCGCGATCAAGTACTTGCCGTCCGGGCTGACCGTGTCGCCCTCGGCAGCCACGATGTGCCCGACGTTGTAGTGGACCTTGACCTTCTCGAGGACCTTGAGGTCAGCTAGCGACCATTTAGCGACGGTCGACTCGATGAACACCGAAGTATAAGCATTGCCCTTGTCATCGTACTGCGTGTGGAGTGGCCCGAGGCCGATTTCGACCTGGCCGCGAATCGCATCGTTGAACGGAAGAATCGGAATGCCGTAGCGATCCTTGCCCTCGTAGGTTTTCGAGTCGATCAGGCCCTTGAGCTTTTCGAAGCTGTAGACAGTGGCGTGCGTGTCGAGCTTGCCGGAAACCACGAGCTCTTTGCCATCGGGGGTGACGTCCACGCCGTGCGGGCTCTTCGGCTCGCCAATCAAGTGCAGCAGGCCTTCGGCGTTCGTCGTTTCGAGCATGATGGTGGGCATGCCAGCGATCTTCGTGGTCTTGCCAGCCTTGTAGACTTCCTCTGCCTTCTTGAGATCGATGATGTGGAGGTAGTCCATGTCGTTCTGGGAAGCCCCAGACTCCATCGGCGGGTTGCCTTCCAACGTGCCACCCCAAGACATCTCCGTGTTGAAGGAGTTGATGAAGACCCAGCCTTCGCTGCCAAGCTTGCCGGCGTCTGCGAGGTCCTGCATGTAGGGCGGAAGCTCCATCGCGAACGAGTTTGCCTTGTCGATGCGGCCCTTATCTCTGTCGAACTTCCAGAAGATTACGGCACCACGATACTTGTCCTGGAACTGCTCGATGGGCGCATAGCCGCCGCCGAGAGGTGCAGGGTACTGGCTGGACTCAACCACGTACTCGGTGTTCGGAGTAACGAAGGTTGCCCCGTGGTCGCTTTGGATGATCTCGGACGTAACGATCTGTTTCGTCACGAAGTCATGGAGATCGACTACGGCGATTCGCGCGTTCGCCTTGACGTTGACGAAGATGTAACGGCCGTCGTACTCGCCCTTCGTCTCGGACAGCGCGGGGTGGTGCATGTCGCCCCAGGTAATGTCCTTTCCGAACCGACTACCGCCGGCGAGGACTTCGCCAGACTGGTCTCCGTATCCATACCCCTGCCAAGGCTCCGGCGTGAAGACACCGACGTACTTCAGAATGCGCATCGACGGAACGCCGATGACGATCATGTTGCCGCCGTGACCACCCGACGCGAAGGTGATGTAATCGTCCTTCTTGCCGGTAGGCATGTACGTCTGGAGCGCTGCGCTGACGTCAGCTTCGCTCAGACCTCGTTGCTTCATCAAATCGGCTGTCGAACTCGCCGGTGCCTGTGAAACCTGTGCTGCTTGCTGCGGGCCGCATCCAACGGCGACGACGGCAGACAACAGAACCCCGATGCTTGATGCGCCAAGCGCACCAATCCTGTTGAACTTCATCACGACTCCTCACTTCCCACGAAGGGGATACTCCTCCAGGCCGCATTCCGTACAGGGAAAACGAGCGGCAGCCCTCAAACGCGAACCGCCACGCCGATCTACGATGCAAAAATCAAGCCACGGAGAGCGAGGACTTCCGCTACTTCGCGAGGCCGCGGATGTACTTCACGAGCTCCGCGACGACCTCGGGCTTCGCATCTAGATCCGGATTCGCCGGCATCGTAGCAGCCTTGCCTACCGCGGTGCCTCCGTAGACGATGATCTTCGTGAGGTGATCGTCGGTCACCGATGCTTGCCATTCGGCAGACGTGAAGTCGCGTGGCTTCGGCTCGAGCGCCGCAGATCCTGCGCCATCGCCCTTGCCCGCGGCGCCATGACATACGGTGCACCGGTTGGTGTAGATCTCCGCGGCCTCGGCGACCGGGTCCGAGGCCGGCTCAGCGGCCGGGGTCGGCGTAGGAGCCGCCGCGGGCTCGGCCGCCTTAGGCTCCGCGGGCGCTTCATCCTTCGAGGTGCATCCCACCACGGCCATCGCCAATCCGGTCAACAAAACTATCACCTTCACGCGCATAAACCCTCCTGGTCGCGGGGAGTCTAGGGGCACCCGAGGCCCGATCAAGGTAGTGACGATAGAAAAATGTTCGCGCGAATCATGACCGATGCAGGATTTGCGCGCCCTGCCGACGGCGGGTGATTCGAGGTATGCGACGCCACGAGCTTCGATATACTCGCCAGCGCCTGGACAATACCGTCAACCGGGGAGGATGTGATGAGAGGTTCTTCAACGTGGTTCATCGTTGGCGCGCTGGTGTCTTCCGCGCTGGTGCTCGGCTGTAAGAAGCAAGAGGCAACACCGGCGGAGCCGCCTCCGACACCGACAGCTCCGGCTCCGGAGGCGTCCAACATTCCTCCTCTAAACGAGAACAACATCGTCAGCATCGCGATGCGCTCCGAGGACCACAAGACGCTGGTCGCCGCCATCAAGGCCGCGGACTACGTCACCTCCGTCGCTGCTTCGGGCCCACTGACCGTGTTCGCGCCGACCGACGAGGCGTTTGCCAAACTCCCAGAGGGAACCGTCGAGAATCTGGTCAAACCCGAGAATGTGGCGACTCTACGCAAGATTCTTCAGTACCACGTGACGACGTCGGCCCTCGACAAGCGGTGGTTGAAGGATGGTCAGAGTTTGTCGATGGCCAGTGGCAAAAAGGCGACCATGCACGTCGACGGCGACGTCGTGAAGATCAACGACGCGACGATCCTCGCGTCTGTCCCGGCGTCGAACGGAATCGTTCACGTGATCGACACGGTACTTATCCCCCCAGAGGAGTAACCGGAGAAGCAGTACCCGCACCGAGCGGACTCCTGCTACCATCGGCGTCATGAGTAAGCTGGAAGGCAAGCGGGTGCTGATTAGCGGCGGCGCCCAAGGCATCGGCTACGAGATGGCGATCAAGTTCGCCGACCGTGGATCCCAGGTCGTCCTCGCCGACATCAATGAGGACAAGCTCGGCGAAGCGAAGGCGACGCTAGAGGCGCGCGGAGTGGCGGCCTCGGGATTTCAAGTGGACGTCACCAATCCCGCAAGCATTGCCTCCCTACGCGCAAAGATGGCGGCGGAGGTCGGACCGATCGACGTGTTGGTGAACAACGCCGGGGTCGTCTTCGGCGGACCGTTCACCAAGACTTCGCTCGAGCAGCACTTCAAAACCTACGAAGTGAACGTGCTGGGCTTGGTCGCCATGACCCACGCGTTCCTGGACGACCTGGTCGAGCGCCCCGAGGCGCACCTCGTACACATCGCGAGCGCTTCGGGATTGATTGGGCTCCCGTTTGGCTCGACCTACGCGTCGAGCAAGTGGGCCGTCATCGGATTCGGCGAGTCGATTCGCGCCGAGCTCAAGGTCCATGGACACGATCACGTGCGCAGCACCATCGTGTGCCCAAGCTACATCGGCACCGGCATGTTCAAAGGTGCGGCAGCGCCCAAGGCAACCAGTATCCTGGAGCCCGAGTATCTTGCCGAGAAGGTAGTTCACGCCGTCGAGCACAACACCGTGCACGTCCTCGAGCCGTTCATGGTGAAGCTGACCCCGGTCATCAAGGCGCTTCTACCCACCGGGCTCTACGACAAGCTGTCGCACCTGTTCGGCGCGGACACTTCGATGGCACACTGGAAGGGCCGCGAAAACGAGCCGGCGAGCGAAGGCGACGTCTCGACGAGCGCCGATCAGCCCGACGTCGCTCGGTAGCGCGCCAAGAACATCGCCACCACCTCTTCGGTCAGGCGGTCGCGCTTCTCCGGCTCCATTCGGCCGTCGAGGAGCTGCGGCCAGAAGAGCGCCCCACCCGCCATCGCCCAAAACATCTCAGCGGCAAGCTCGGGGTCCTCGACGTGAAGCCGGCCCGCTTCGTGCGCCTGCTGTAACCACCGAGCCAAAGTGTTGTCGTCGTCGGCAGCGCGCTCGATGGCCTCGCGCACGAGCTCTGGCTGCCTGATGAAAACGCCGAGCACGACCCGCATCAAGCAGGGGGTCGAGTCATCGTCCGAAACCAGGGTCTTGGCACGGGCGAAGTCGGCGAGCTGATCCTCCAGCGACCGCTCAGGGTCCCATTCGACCTGCTTGAGTGCCGCGATATGATCGAAGAGCCGTTCGACCACGGCCTGCAACAAGGCTTCCTTGCTCCCAAAGTGGTTGTAGACGGTCCGTTTCGAGGCGCCGGCCAGCTCCGCGATTCGATCCATGCTGGCGCATTCGAAGCCTTCGTCACGAAATGCCGCCGTCGCGGCGTCCAAAATCATGTCGCGCTTGATGCTGATTCGGGATTCTCTTAGTGTTTCCATCATGTTAGCCAGTAACTACACCGTGTAGTGCATTTTGTTCTTGACCCCTTCAAGACCGACACTACACTGTGCAGTGTAATGATTTTGGGCGACACGGCAAGCCCCTCTCCCAAAACCAGAAAGTTCGAGGAACCATCATGAATCAGCTTCACCTACCCGCTCGATCCAACCGACTTGGCGCCCTCCCGGCTCTTGCCCTGGCGTTCGCAGTCGCGCTCGGCGCGGCTCCGAACCTCGCGCAGGCCTCCGACTCGCAAGCCGCCGAAGCGCAGGCCGAGAATGCTGGCATCTTCACAGCGCAGGTCCCGACCGCGGGCTCGGCCATCGCCTCCGGGCGGGCAGTCATCGTGGTCGACAAGCCGATCGACGAGGTCCTCCCGGTTCTTCTCGACTACGGCAACTACGTCGACTTCATGCCGAACTTCACCCGCTCGAAGGTCCTCGCGCAGCGCGGCAGCAAAGCCATGGTCTACATGGAGGTCAGTGTTGCCAAAGGGATGTACACCCTCTACGGCCAGTTGAAGCTTGCCGACCTCCCCGACGACGGCGTGACCCGTATCGTCGAAGGTACGCTGATCGACGGCAATATCAACGCGTTCAACGCCCGTTTTCGACTCACTCCCATCAACGATGGCACCGCTACGGAGATCGACTTCAAGATCTATGTTGATCCGGACCTTCCTCTCCCCTCGTCGGTGTTCAGCCGCGAGAACGAGCGTGCCGCCGGGCGAACCGTCCGAGCGCTGCGGCAGCGTCTTGCGGTAGCCCCTGGCGGCGCGGTCTAGTCGGTCCGAGACTAGAGGGATGAGTCGATCGAAGTGGAGTCTGTCGAGGTTGTTTGCGCCCGGTGTCGGCCTCGCAGCCTTGGCATTCGCTCCGCCCCTGATGGGCGCGTACACGGCGGCGGGAGCGCCGCCACGCGATGACCGTCTGGCACGCATGAAGGCGTCGCCGAACTGGCAGAATGGGAAGTTCGTCAACTCCCTTCCACGAAGCGACATCGAGCTAGCGCCAATTCTGATGAGCCGATTCAGCGCTCCGAGCCAAACGGAGCCCGAAGGGCTACTTCCGGTCCTCGCGCGGCGAGCTGCGGAGTTCGCCACGCCTCCGGCGAGCGGCCTTCGGATCACCTGGCTCGGGCACTCCACTCTACTCGTCGAGATCGACGGGTTTCGGGTCCTGGTGGATCCGGTTTGGACCGACCGCACTTCGCCGTTCGTGACGCTCGGGCCGAAACGCTTTCATGCACCGCCCTTGCCTCTGGACGAGCTTCCTCCGCTCGACGCCGTCGTGATCTCGCACGACCACTATGATCATCTCGATCACGAGACGATCAGCGCGCTCGGAGATCGCGTGCCGCTCTACGCGGTGCCTCTCGGCGTCGGCGCGCACCTCGAGCACTGGGGCGTTCCGGCGGAACGCATCGTCGAACGCGATTGGTGGGGCGAGATCGAGGTGGGAGACCTGAAACTCGTCGCGACCCCGGCTCGTCATGCCTCGGGCCGCGCGCTGACGTTTTCGGATCAGGACAAGACGCTCTGGGCAGGTTGGGCCATCGTCGGGCCCGAGCATCGCGTGTACTACAGCGGCGACACCGCGATGTTTCCCGAGCTCGAAGACATCGGCGCAGAGCTCGGCCCCTTCGATGCGACGATGATCGAAACAGGCGCGTACAATCCTCTCTGGGTCGATGTCCACATGGGACCGGAGCAAGCGATCGTCGCGCATGAGCTCGTCCGAGGGAAGCTCTTAATCCCGGTTCACTGGGGAACCTTCAACCTCGCGGTCCACAACTGGACCGAGCCGGTCGAGCGCGCACTTCTCGCGGCGGAGCGGGCAGGAGTCGTCATGGCGACGCCGAGGCCGGGCGAGAGCCTGGAACCGGAAGCGGCGCCCAAGAGCTCGCGCTGGTGGCCGGATGTGCCTTGGAAGACGGCGACGGCTACGCCCGTGATCTCGACCGGGCTCAGTCCCAACCTGCAGCAACGAATCCGCGCCCTCTCGGCGCCTCGAATCTCGCAAGCAGACGCAGCGCGTCTCGGGAGTCTACGATGAGCAAGCAAAACTGGAGCGAGGAGCAGGTCCCCGACCAAAGCGGCCGTGTAGCGGTCGTTACCGGCGCGAACAGCGGCATTGGCTTCGAGACCGCTCGGGTACTCGCGGCCAAGGGTGCGACCGTGATCATGGCGTGCCGCAACCTCGACAAGGCCCATCCGAAGGCCGATGAGATCCGCGAGCAATACCCGGGAGCGAAGGTCGAAGTCATGCATTTGGATCTCGACAACCTCGAGTCCGTTCGGACCTTCGCGGAAGCGTTCAAGGCCAAGCACGACCGGCTCGACCTGTTGATCAACAATGCGGGCATCATGATTCCGCCCTATGGAAAGACCGCCCAGGGCTTCGAGACTCAGTTCGGCGTCAATCACCTAGGCCATTTTGCCCTCACCGGGGCCCTCCTCGGCCGAATCCTGGACACCGAAGGTTCCCGGATCGTGAACGTGAGCAGCATGGCGCACTACTTCGGAAAGATCGATTTCGCCGATTTGAACTCGGAGAACGCTTACAACGCGCAGGCGGCCTACGGACAAAGCAAGCTCGCAAACCTGCTCTTCACCTACGAGCTTCAGCGCCGGATCGACAGGGCCGGAAAAAAGCCACTCGTCGTAGCCGCACACCCTGGTTGGACGGAGACCAATCTCCAGAAGCACTCATCGGCGGTCATGTTCCTCAACAAGTTCTTCGCGCAGGACGCGCGGATGGGTGCGCTCCCCTCCCTTTACGCGGCCACCGAGTCGGACGTTC
>CBDUCC010000182.1:0-7571 GCA_965365555.1 uncultured Myxococcales bacterium
ATGGCCCGCTCGACCGCAGCCCGCCGTGCCGGAAGCCTCTTGATCGCGTCGGTGCGAATGGCGCTCGTGTCTTCGAAGAGCGCGCGGATCTCCTCGTCGGTGCGGGCACCGATGCCGCAGGCGATGAGAGCGCCCATCGATGCGCCGGAGAGCACGTCGGGTAGAAGTCGGTGTTCGGACAGCGCTTTGACGACTCCGAGGTGAAAGAAGCCGAGCGAGGCCCCGCCGGAAAGGAGGAGCGCCGAGCGGCCGAAGATGTGGGCGGCTCGCTTGAAACCGGCCAGCGTGAACTCGGGATCGAGGCCGGTTTCATCGGGGTTTGCGAGATAGGCAATGCAGGCGAGTGCCTCCTCGTAGAACGCCTCGACCACGTACTTCGTGCCGAGTGGGGTAGCCGCGTACAGTCGCGGATCGGCCAGCTCACCGAGATGGCGGTAGAGCGCTTCTCGCAGGAGCGGGACGAGCTCGAGTGCCTTTCGTGATTCGCGTGCGCGGGTGAGCTCTTCGGTGTGCTCGATCAGGAGTCGTGCGTCGTACACCGAGGAATCCGGCTCGCGACGCCAGGCCTCCGCACCGGTTCGCTCCGCCCTCGCCTCCGCTTTGCGCCGCCAGCTTTGGTAGCTCTCAGCCATCGTCAAAGAGATGCCATGAAGTCGAAGGACCAGACGTGGAGATTCGCAATGCAGGGGTGCATCTCGCTGACCCGTTCGGGCCAGCGCATGTATTGCTTGAGGGCCGCGGAGCCCCCCATCGTAGTCTCGTAGAGCGCAGCGTAGTCCGGGAGATCACCGTCGAGCTTTCGGTATCGTTGGGTGTTCCAGAACCAGGGAGAGCGGATGACGTCGGCGGCGTGCACCCGGTCGTACCAGGCGTTGAAATCGGCATCGGCCGCCGTATCGGTGCAATTGGTGAGGCCGACCATGAGACCACCATCCGGCTGCGCGCCGGCGGCCCGGGGCAGGCCGTCGAGGAGCGTGTAGCTGGCCGCACCTAGCGGTCGCAGGGCTTCATGGTCGTAGGGACTGCGAAGCGCTGCGAGCAGCCCCGCGGCGTTCGGGGTCTCGAACACGCTAAAGAAGCGCGGCTTGGCGAGAGTGCCGCTCGATCGCAGCTTCTGATAGACCAGAGCAACCGGCACCGGCACCACTTCACGAACGCGTTCCGCGCGCGCCCTCATCCAGCCTTCCGCATCGAACGGCTCGATCGGGCCGACGAGTCCTTCAACGAGGATCACGATCTCCGCGGGGTAGCGAGCTTGCATGCGGTCGGACTATAGCGAGCCCTGACCTTGGGTCACCCAGTCACGGAAACCCTCGGCCTCCTGACGATAGGTCGCGCGCTCTGCGGAATCGAGGCCGAGGCGGCGGAGCAGGTTGAGAAAGGCGCGGTCGAGCACGCCGGGAAGGAGCCCCACCCCCGGTGTGGTGCAGATGTGGTGCCAGTAGAGCAGGCCATCGTCCCACTCGAAGACGTCCCCGGTCGGCTCGAGCGTCCGTGCCAGGACGGTCCCTGGCGGCAGCTCCCAGTCGACGTCGACCGAACGAAGTGAGACCACTCGCAGACCGGGCCGCGGCGCCGCTTGGCAGACGAGCTGCCGATAGCAGCGTGGCCGCTTGAGGTTCACGTCGAAGCAGGAAATCGCGAGCTGGTGCCGTGCGATGCCCGCAGGGGGCGCCTCCTGCAGAGCTCGACTCTCCCCACCGCGGAACTGTGCGTACCAGGGCTGAACCTCGAGATCGGCCGCACGGTAGAAAGCGTCGGCGACCCGGTCGAGACTCGCCTCGGGCACGTCGGCGACCGCAATCTGGGTGTGGTAGGTGAACGTCCGGGCCGGCTCGCACCAGCGCTTGTGCGTGGTCACCGTTCCTGGCGAGGACGGGTGATCCCTGCGGAAGGCATCCGCGAGGGTCACCAAGGATTCGACGTGCCGCGTCGGGCTCGACGGCTCTGGTTCGATCAAGGCGTTTGGAAGCTTACCAGGGTCGACTGACTCTTTGAGCTGCTCTGGAAGCCGAGAGACACCGTCGCCTTCTTCGTGAACCAGAAATGCATCTTGACCGCGCCGAGGGTCTTCACCGAATTGGGCGCGCCGAGCTTGCCTTTGATGTTGCCGAGCTCCGCCTTGCGGATGCCCTTTCGATAGACGGTGACCTGCTTGGCATCGGCCCCGGAGAAGCGAACGATCGAAGCGCTGTCGGGACGGGTGCAACTGTGTCGATCCCCTTCAACCGCGAGCTTCGCTCCCTTGCCTTTGCAACTCGCGTCGAACGAGTCGGGTTTGGCATTCTTGTAAAGGCGCTGCGCGAGATCGACCATCGAAGGCGCCGCAGCGCTGGAGCTCGAGACCTGTACGACGGCAACGATCGCCAAGGCGCCTGTGAATAGGAGCGCCGCTCCCGTGAGCATCAGCAGTGTATCTTTCATGTCCGCTCTCCCCTCGAACAGGGTAGCGAACCGCGGGACGCAGCTCCAAATCACTGGGCAGACCGCGTAGACGGTCGGGTTCCGGCCTACGGGACTCGCGGCTCCCCTTCCCAGAGGAGGCTCGAGTAGATTCCACTCGTCGGCTGACGCGCGGCGCATAGGCCGAGCCAGCTCGCCAGCGGCAGATCGGGGTCCTCCTCGGTCCTGGCGATGACTAGGCTGAGCCCCTCGGCGCTCTGGCGAGCCTCCTCGAAGCCGAACGGCAGGGAGCCGGCAAGGGCGCCGGCCATGGCGGCGAAGCTCGGCTCGAGCAAGGAGGCGAAGACCTCCTCGACGCCCTCTTCGATCGCCGGCCTGGCGTTGTTGCAGCTGACGCGGATCCGCGGGTAGCGGTTCATCCAGGCGCGCACCCCGTCGACGCGAAAGGCGATACCGCCTGGCTCCGCGGGCACCAGCTCGGAGCCCGCGTAGACCTCGTCACCCTCACCGGTGACGTCGAAGCGACCGCAGACGGTGATCGCCATGCCCCGATCGCCCGGGCAGTCGCCGATCCGAAAGACGCTGGGGATCCAACCGCCGGCGATCCACTGAAACACCTCCCCGGCCCCGTGCGGAGTCCAGTCAACGCTACCGTCAAAGAGGAAGTAGGAGCGAATGCAGAGGCGATGATCCGCGGCGCCGCTTTGATCGAGGTTCCAGTCGGGAAGAAGCTGCGTGTTGCGGTTCGGATCTGGTCGGATCGAAGCGGAGAAGTCGGCGAACCAGGCTTGGTCATCGAGGCTTTGCTGCGCACCGAGCCGCGGGGCCATACCCCGGTCGAAACCGTCGACGATGAGTGCGGCCAACCCATCGCCCAACGCGTCGCCGACGAGGTTCGAGAGCTTCGGGTCGAGGTTCTCGACGCGCCAGGGAATCGTGATCGTGCATAGGCCTTCGTCGGTCGTCGTTGCGTACTCGACGAGATCGCTTGCGAGGTAGTCGTTGCTCAGCGGGCCGACGAGATCGAGCGAGGTCTTCCCTTCTCCGTACTGACCGAAGCTCCACCAGCGACCATAGGTTCGCCCTGCAACTGTCGTCGACCCCAGCGATTCGAGGTCTTCGATGGCCTCGGGCAGTGAGAACGCGGAGGCATCGTGCTCGCCATCGGGGCCGACCATCTCGAGCCGCATGCCGTCGAGACTCTCGAAGTGCGTGACGTGGCGCATTCCGACCTGGACGCCGCCATGTCCGCTACGCGGAGTGGACAGCGCGTCGCCGCCTTCGATGCGGAGCACGGTTTGGCACTCGGTGGCAACGCCAACCAGCAGGCCGGCGACCGCGAGGAGCACCACGCGCCCAAAGCGGGAACCGCGGGCACGCTCAGGCATCGCGAACTGCTGTGACGGACTGCTCTATGCGCACGCTCGGGCCCTCCCACGGGAGTTGTAGTATACGCGCGAGCCGGTGAGATTCGTACTCGGGCGCGTAGGCGCATGAAAACAGGTCCCTATTTGGCTAGCTGCGGGTTTTCCTCCATGCGGCGGCGGCGCCAAGGTACGACCATGACTCGACGACTCGTCCCTACCGTTCCGCTTCTTCTCGTCCTGCTCGCCAGCGGCGTCAGGGCTTCCGTAGCGTTCGGGTTGGACGACCAATTCGGAAAGAAACACAGTGAGGCAGACATCTTTGCCGGCCGCCCCGTGATCATGATGGCCGGCATGGCTCGGAAGACACCGGACGCCATGGAAGCTTGGGACAAGGCACTGCGCGCGAAGGCACCGCCCAGCAGCCGTGTCATCGGTTTCAGCAACCTGGATGATGTGCCGTTCTTCGTGCCGAAGAGCTCGATCACCAAGACCTTGCAGAAGCAGCTCCCGAAGACGCCGGTCCTCTGTGACTGGAACGGGAAGGTCTACGGGCAGCTCGGCTTCCCGGATGGGGCCACGATCGCGATTGGGGTGTTCGACGGGCAAGGCAAGCGCCTCGGCATCGTCAACGGCGAGGTGACGGAGGCCCGAATCCAGGAAGTGCTTTCGCTGCTACCCAGGTGAACGAAAACCACGGACGTTCTGTCGCCGACGGCAGAGCTGTCTGAAAGGCAACTGGCCGAGCGGCTGTTCGGTGAATCAACGGTGGCGCAACCCATCGTCCTCGACGCGCGCCAGCTCCACGACGTCGCCCCGCCGGATCGTACCCGCACGCACGATGCTCGCCGTCCATCCGCCATGGCCGAACATCGCGGCGAAGCCTCCCGGACCCAGGGCTTCGTCCATGCGGGCGCAGGGATGGCAGCGGCCGGTGATCTGAAGCAGCGTTTCGCCGACCTGGAGTACGGCGCCGCGCGCGACTTCGAGGTTGAATTGGCGAATCGCGAGGTTCCTCCGAGTCTGTTCGAAGTGGACCGGCCGGCCGAGCAACGATTCGATCACGCCGAGGTGCTCGTGCTGAAGCAGAGTTACGGCGCGCTCGGCAGAGCCGCTGTGGTCGGCGTCGGAACCGAGGACCCAGCTCTGCACCGCAACCGGTGGTGCGAGCCGCTGCGGCCGGACTTGGATGAGCGCGACCTGCCCCTGCGGCGCGGCCTTTTCAACACGAGCTCGTGCGAAGCGTGGGAGCCGGTCGTTGCGCTGGCTCATGTCGGAACTCTAGCGGATCGGGCCCTGAGGGCTTCTTGCGGACGGGGGCGCCTGGAAAATTCGCAGTTGGGTCTGCAAACGGCTGTAACTGCATGGGTTTTCGGGGGGGTACGTGTCCCCTGGGTTTTGTGAGAGTATGGTGACGCGGGCGGGCATGGGAATGTGAACCGGGAGTTGGACATGAAAGCGATCTGGGCTGTTGCAGCCGTAGCTCTGTGGGTGATGGGGTGCTCGGAGAGCACCGAGGATCGGGAGCCGGTCGAAGTGGTCGTGGACACCTTCAACGTCGCCCTGGCGGGGTCGTTCATCCCGTACGAGGCGGAGCGGCGTCAGCCGATCGCCGATGCGATCGCGGCGCACGACGCTGACGTGCTTTGCCTGCAGGAGGTCTGGACACAGGAGGACAAGGAGCTGATCGGCGACACGGCCGCCGAGAACTATCCGCACTCCGCGTTCTTCGAGAACGACCTCGACACGCCGATCGACGATCCGACCGACCAGCAAGGCGAGATCCCGCCCGCACCGACGACGGTGCCCTGCCCGGAGGTCGAGGTCTTTGGGGGAGCGACGATCGCCGACCAAATGAACGACGCCGTCGATTGCGTGCGGGACAACTGCTCGACGATCCCAGGGAGCGAGGACGGGAAGACGACGAGCGCGGAATGCGCGGCCGGTGCATGCACCGCTACGGTCGCCCCCCTCTTGGTAGGCAACGCGGAGCAGCAGCGGTGTTACGCCTGCATCGTCCCGCAGCTCCCGACCGCCACCTTTGGCGACATCCGGAGCAGCTGCACGACGGTCGTGAACCAGGACCTCGCGTTCGGTGGTCAGAACGGTGTGATGATCCTCTCGAAGTATCCGCTCAAGAACGCCGAGGAGTGGGTGTTGCCCGGCACCTGGAACCGACGAACGATTTTGAATGCGACGGTGGAGTTACCGAATGGCGGCGAGCTCGACACGTACTGCAATCACCTGACGCCGATCTTCGACGACTTCACTTTCCCGTACACCGGGCAGTACGGTGACGGAATGACCGGTGCTGCGGGCTGGCAGGCCGAGCAGGAGCTCCAAGCCGAGAAGCTGATCGACTACGTCGAGGAGACCAGCGGTGACCGTCCTGCGGTGATCCTCGGCGACCTCAATGCCGGTCTCGCGTTCGAGGACGAGGACATCGCCGGCGAGGGTGAGGCGACCTTCGAGTTGCTCGCCGCTGCGTACACGCCTGCCTACACCGACGACTACACGCCCCTCTGCACCTTCTGCAGCACCAACCCGGTCACCGACACGGAGAGTTCGGTCTGGATTGACCACATCTTGCTGAATGCGCTCGACGCGGATGCGGTGACCGCCACGGAGCGTGTGTTCGACGAGGAGGTGGTCCCCGTGGAGGGAGTCGGAATGGTACCCCTCTCCGACCACTTCGGAATTCGCTCGGTCATCGTCGTACCGTAGCTCGCCGAACATCCTCGGACCGGAAAGCCTTGGCCTGGTTGGCGGTTGCGTCTATCGTCCGTCGTCGGAGCAAAAGGAGCAGCCGTGATGCGACGTCTTGCATGTCTTGTTTTCGTGTTGGTGATTGGAAGTGTTGGCTGCGGGAGCAGCAGTGAAACCGGAACCGGCGGAACCGCGGGAGACGGCGGCAACGGTGGTTCCGTGGGCGGCAGCGCGGGGGATGGGGGTGCCGGCGGTGATACGGTCGACGGCTGGCCTCCGAATGCGACCGTCTACTTCGACGAGTACGGCGTCCTCGCGGCCGACTGCATGACCGACGCGGACTGCATGAAGGTGCTCGGCTACTACCATGCGTTCGAGCGCTTCGTGCAGATGGACTTCCGCCGAAGGTTCACGACCGGACGGATCTCGGGAATTCTTCCTGCGGCGACGGCCGCGGCTCTCGGCGTCCCGGATCTCGATGCCGACAACCGTCAGCTCTTTTCGACGCCGCTGGGCGATCCCCTCGAAGAGTACTTGCTCTCGCAGGCCTCCGACGAGTTGATCGCGGTGCTCGAAGCCTACGCCACAGGCGTAAACCAGTGGATCCTCGACGTGCAGACCGGCGCCAATGGCGCGAAGTTCCCGCGCGAGTTCGAGAACTCGCTCTTGGACTACAGCGCCGAAGACATCCCCGAGTGGACGATCAACGATTCGCTGGCCTGTGCAGGCTTGCTCCTGGAGCAGCTCACGAACCAGGAGAACAGCATCGTCGGTCTCGGAGTCGCGCGCGCGCGGCTCGCGAACGATCTCCTGTTCTCCGACCTCTACGCGCGTCGGCCGATCAAGGAATCCTCGATCCTTCCGACGCCCGGCCCTGCTCCGACCTCGGCTCCTGCAGCCTCGGTGGCCCCGAAAGGAGGCGCCCTCGAATCCTCTAGCAGTCGCAACTTCGGCCCCGTCCTCGAGGCCCTTCAAGCCAAGCTCGAAAAGCACGAGCAGTTCGAGGCTGTCTTCGGACAGGGCGTCGTCGGCGAGGAGATCGGCGCGAACAACGGGGTCGGCAACGCCTCGAACACGCGCGACGGCAACGCGCTGCTC
>CBDUCC010000183.1:0-7570 GCA_965365555.1 uncultured Myxococcales bacterium
ATGCAGTGGAGCGACTCCTACAACGAGTCGATTTTTCCCTACACGAACAACGTCTTCAATCGCGACGGCGGCACACATCTCACTGGTTTGCGGACGGCGCTGACCCGCGTGGTCAACCAGTATGGCTCGCGGGAGAAGCTGCTCAAGGATTTGAAGAATCCTCTGAGCGGCGAGGACGTGCGCGAGGGTCTCACCGCGATCATCTCGGTAAAGCACCCCGACCCCGCATTCTCGTCCCAGACCAAAGACAAGCTGGTATCGAGCGAGGTCAAGGGTATCGTCGAGAGCGTCGTCAACGAGAAGCTGAGCCAGTATCTCGAAGAAGACCCAAAATCTGGCAAGCGCATCGTGGAGAAGGCAGTGCTTGCCGCCCGTGCTCGCGAAGCTGCTCGCCGCGCCCGCGATATGGTGCAGCGCAAGGGAGTGCTCGACGCCGGCACGCTGCCTGGCAAGCTCGCCGATTGTCAGAGCAAGGATCCTTCGGAGAGCGAGCTCTACATCGTCGAGGGTGACTCCGCAGGGGGTAGCGCGAAACAGGGACGAGATCGCCGATTCCAGGCGATCCTTCCGCTACGCGGCAAGATCCTCAACGTCGAGCGAGCGCGTTTCGAGAAGATGCTCTCGAGCGCGGAGATCGGAACGCTGATCACCGCCCTCGGTTGCGGTGTCGAGGGAGGTGAGAACTTCGACATCGACAAGCTGCGTTACCATCACGTCATCATCATGACGGACGCGGATGTCGACGGCTCGCACATCCGGACGCTGCTGCTCACGTTCTTCTACCGGCAGATGCCGAAGCTGATCGAGAACGGTTACCTCTACATTGCGCAACCGCCGCTCTACAAAGTGAAGAAGGGCAAGAAAGCCCGGTACCTTCAGCACGACGAGGCCATGAGCTCGTTCCTCATCGAGAGCGGCACCGATCACCTGCGACTCAGCGTCAAAGAGGGAAGCACGGAGCTGACGGGTCAGCCCTTGCGGAACCTCATCAAGGATCTCGCCCGCTTTCGTTTCCTTCTCGACAACATCGCTCACCGGGTCGATCCGCTCGTCGTCGAGGCGCTGGTCATGGCGACCAGCCTCCAGGTCGAGGACCTCGCGGACCATGCGCAGGTCGAAAGTGCCATCCAGGCGCTCGAGGAGTACGTTCTGTCCAAACGTGAGGGCGAGCTCGAGGCGGTCATCGAACAGGACGAGGAGCACGACCGATATCGCGTCGTGGTCGAAACTCAAGACCGGGCCACGCGGCGCATCACCACGATCGACTTCGATCTGCTTTCGGCCGGCAACGTCATCGAGCTGCGCCAGATCTACTCCGGCGTCCTCGGTCTCGGTCAGCCGCCGTTCCTACTCACGCTCCTCGACAAGGACGGCCAGCCGAGCGGGGAGCCGACGGAAGCGGCCAACATCGACGAGCTCTGGTCGTTCGTGGATGCCCGGGGGAAGAAGGGGCTCGGGATCCAACGCTACAAGGGCCTCGGCGAGATGAATCCGGACGAGCTCTGGGAGACGACGATGGATCCTGAAGCGCGAACGGTGCTGCAGGTCCGCATCGAGGACGCTCTCGAGGCCGAAGAGCTCTTCAGCGTGCTGATGGGCGACCAAGTGGAGCCGCGGCGCGCCTTCATCGAGAGCAACGCGCTCAACGTGACCAACCTCGATATCTGAGCTCAGCTCGCGCGAGCCGAACGTCGGAGTAGGGCCTTCACGGCGGATTCCAGACGAGGCAACTCGTCGCAGAGCGCCTCGAGAAGCGAATCGCAAGCCGCAGGTTCGTCCTGATCCTCGATCGCACCAAGAAGGTCCCCGATTTGGGTTGCTCCAATCTGTTTGCTGGCCCCCTTCATCGAGTGCGCGAGCGACCGCACCTCCTCGAGGTCATTCGCGGCAACGGCCACGCCGAGGTCGGCGACGCATCGTCGGAGCTGTTCGACGTATTCGCCCATCAACCCCCGAATGAAGTCGTCATCCTCGCCATCGAGCGATACGAGTCGACGGACCATATCTAGGTCGAGCGCCGCTGGAGGCGGCAGACTCGAAACGGGCCGCATCGAGCGCTTGCTGCCGTGCACGGGGACCCAACGCTCGATCGCCTTGGCGAGCATCGAGGCGCGGACGGGCTTCTCGATCGTCTGGTTCATCCCGGCCGTGAGACAGCGCTCCGGGTCCCCTTCGGCGGTGCTCGCCGTGAGTGCGATGATCGGTAGGACCTCCTTGGGCTTGGAGCGCCGGATGCGTTCGGTCGCCTGGAAGCCGTCCATCAACGGCATGTAGCAGTCCATCAGCACGATGTCGTAGTTCCGCCGCTCGATCCGACGGAGCGCCTCGCGTCCGTTCACTGCGGTGTCGACCTCACAGCTGAGCTTCCGGAGCAGCGCCTCGGTCACCATTCGGCTGGTTGGGTTGTCCTCTACCAAGAGCACCTTCGCACCGTCTCGAATCCAGAGGTCGCCGGTGCCATCGCTGTCTTGCACGCGAAGGGTTTCCTCCGGTCCGTGGTGGAGCTCGATCTCCGCCCAGAAGAGAGTCCCTTCGCCAAGCTCGCTCTCCACCCCGATTTCGCCTCCCATCAACTCGACCAGCTCCTTGCTGATCGCCAGACCGAGGCCAGTGCCGCCGAGCCGTGCGGAGGCGTCGTGCGGGTTCTGTTGATAGCGTGCGAACACGAGTGCGAGCATCGCTTCGGGAATCCCGGAACCGGTGTCCTCGACGGCAAAGCGAACGCGAGGTTGGTCGCCCGATGGCAGCATTTCCGCTGCGATTCGGATCTCCCCAGCTTCAGTGAACTTGACTGCATTGCTAACGAAGTTGAGGAGGATCTGCCGGATGCGTCCCGCGTCTCCGATGAAACGACGGCTCGTAAAACCGTTCATCTCGACGCTCAACTCGAGCCCCTTGTCTGCTGCGCGTGCTTGCATCAGCGAGCCGACACCGTCCAGCAACGCTCCCATGTCGAACGCCGAGCTCTCGAGCGTCAGCTGCCCGGTCCGGAGCTGGGTGAAGTCCAGCATCTCATCGACGATCTGCGTGAGCGCATCTGCGGATTCATGGATTGCGGCGACCATCTTGCGTTGCTTTGGGTCGAGCTCGCCGTCCAAGAGGAGCCCACTGAGTCCGAGGATTCCGTTTATCGGTGTCCGGACCTCGTGGCTGACGTCTGCCATCAGTTCCGTCTTGGCCGACGATGCGCGCTCCGCAGCGAGCCTGAGCTCTTCCATGCGGACCCGTGTTCGATGCCGCACGTGGTTGAGGCCGATCGCCACCGCGGAGAACCCGAACAAGTAGCCGAAGCTCCGCGTCCAGTTGACGCCGTCGACCCAGAAGAACGAGGTGATACCCCAGGCCAGGTCCGCGACGAGCATGATGGCGAGCAGCCACTTTCGGTTGTGCAACACGGCCCCTGCGGCGAACTGGAGCAGTGCATAGAGGTAAAAGACACTCGGATCTCGGCTGAGGGCGTATCCTGCAGTGACCGTTCCGACGATCACCAGGAACATCGTTCCTGCGATGTGTACCGACCACATCAGCGGCGGCGGCTGCTCGTGCGAGCGCCAAGCGACTGCAAGCATTGCAACGCCCGTCAGTCCGTACGTCGTCATCAAAGTCAGGTGCATCGGATCGGGATCGAGAGACCACTGACCGATCGCCAAGCCCAGGTATGCGATGCCGGCGCAGACCAGCATCGTGACCGTGTGTCGAGCCGTGACCGCATTGACGAGGGCCCACTGATCCTCCCGACTCATCGGACGGACGGCTGCGAGCGTCTCGCTGGATGGCTCCGACCCCGGCTTCCATTCCAGCTCTGCGTGCTGCCTTCCCCCCATCCGACTCAGTGTATCGGTCGGATAGGGCGGTTTCACGAGCTCTCGGAACGAAGTTTGTGGCGTGCCTCACCAATCGTCTGCAGAGCTGCGTCGTGCAGGAGCCCGTTGCTCGCAACCAGCTTGCCGGAGCGGGGATCGGCATTCTCGCCGCGGTATCCCGAGAGACGGCCGCCAGCTTCTCGAACGATCAGCGCACCGGCGCACATGTCCCAGGCGCTCAACGCTTTTTCCCAGTAGAGATCGTAGGTTCCGTCCGCGACGAGGCAGAGGTCGATCGACGCAGCACCACAACGTCGAACCCCACGCACACGTTTGAGGAACAGAGCGAGCTCCGCATGATTGTTGTCGGGGTTGGACCACCGGTCGTAGGGAAAGCCCGTCGCGCATACCGCCTCGTCCAGACGCTCTCGGGTCGATACCGCACATGGATTGGAGTTGCGAAACGCGCCTCCGCCCTGCGATGCTTTCCAGAGCACGCCGAGCGCGGGCGCGCAGACGACTCCGACCAACCCTTCGTTGCCGTCATAGAGCGCGATCGACACCGCGAAGAAGAAGTGGCCATGAGCGAAGTTCGTCGCGCCGTCGCTCGCGCCCCCGTACCATACGAGGTCGCCGGCTCCGGTCTCCTCGGCCTCCTCTCCGACGATCCGGTGGTCCGGAAAGCTGGCCCCGAGCCGCTCTCGGATCAGCCGCTCGCTTGCGAGGTCGTACTCGGTCAGCAGATCGAATCGGCCCTTCTTCGAGACCGCAGCACCCGCGCGCCAGCCCTGCATGGCGAGGGTGCCGGCATCGAGGGCGGCCTCCTCGGCGACTGCGAGCGCTCTTTCGAGCTCGTTCTTTGGGACCATGAAGTCCTGCATTTTCGTGGATTTCGCCTCGTGCGCCAGCATTCGCGTCCCGACGGGCCTCCGTTCGCTGGCATCGTGGCCCGAAAGCCCGTAAAAGGCGGTGCGCTGCGGAGCTCGGAGCTCCGGCGCCACCCAATGTAAGCAATTGTAGGTATGCCCGACAAGGACATCGTGACGCCCAGCATTCGCAATCCTCTCGCCGAGGACGGCGAACAATCCCCATCGACGAAGCAAGCTGCTCCCGCTGGACCCTATGAAGAAGCCGTCCGCGAGGGAGAGCTTCTCCGAGCACGACCGCAAACGGCGGCAGGCCCAGTTCAGATCGGCAGGCAGCACGCCAAGCGCCGGATGACGGTCTGGGAGCGGATGGACGTGCTTCGAGATCCAGGGACCGAGCCCACCATCCTCTACCAGAACTGGGGACCGAATCTCGACGGTGCGTCGATCGTGACGGCCATCGTGGAGATCGGTGGACGCGAAGTCGCCGTGTACGGGCACGACTTCACCGTGCGTGCCGGTTCGATGGATGCGACCAACGGCACCAAGCTCGCAAACGTGATTCGTCTCGCGGGTCGTCAGGGAATGCCACTCGTCGGGATGAACGACAGCGCAGGCGCTTTCGTTCCTGCCGGCATCGGTGGCCTCGATGGCTACGCCGAAGCGTTCACCGCCCTTCGAAAGATCAGTGGCGTGGTGCCGAGCATCATGTGCATGTTCGGCTACAACGCAGGCGGTGGATCGTATCTGCCGCGTCAGGGCAGCTTCATGATTCAGCCCTCGAACACGTTCTTCGGGTTGACCGGGCCTGGCGTCGTGAAGTCCGTGCTCGGCGAAGATGTGACGGCCGACGAGCTAGGTGGACCGGGCGTCCACGGCCAGAGCGGCGTCTCGGACCTCACCGTTCGCGACGAGGTGGGCGCCCTGCGAACCGCGCGCCGACTTCTCAGCTACCTACCCGGAAACAATCACCAATTCGCTCCATACCAGGAGACATCGGATCCGCTCGACCGTCCCACCGGCGAAATCGATACCTTGCTTCGCAAAGCGTTTAATTCCCCGACCGGCTTCAACACGCCGATCGACGTGAGCATCATCCTCCAGCAGATCTGCGACCACGGCGACTACTTCGAGCTTCAGCCGCAACGCGCGCGCAACACGATCACGGCGTTTGGGCGCCTGGGCGGTCATGTGGTCGGCTTCGTCTGCAACAACAGCTCGGTCTCCTCGGGCCAGATCGACGTGGACGCCGCGTACAAGAACGCGCGCTTCATTCGGTTCTGCAACCTTTACAACATCCCGGTGATCTTCATGGAGGACACCACCGGTTTCCTTCCAGGTCGGGATCAGGAGAGCCGCGGCATCGTTCAGGCAGGCCGTGCGATGCTCGATTCGATCATCGACTTGCGAACACCGCGCTTGTTGCTGATCATTCGCAATGCCTTCGGCGGTGCCTATGCCGCCTTCAACTGCTACGCGACCGGTGCGGACCACGTCATGGCGCTCCCGACGACACGGGTTGCAGTGATGGGACCGGCTGGCAAAGAGTTCGTCTACAAGCAGGAGATTCGCGAGATGCGCGCTCAAGCGAAGCTCCGACTCAAAGAAGCGATCGAGGCGGGAACCCCGAAGAACGAGGCCGAGTCCGAGGTCGCCGCCTGGGTTCGGGAGCAAGAAGCGGCGTTCGGCGCTCGATACGAGAAGGAGCTCATGAACCCGAAGGAGGCTCTCAGCCTCGGCTCAATCTCCGAGATCGTCATGCCGACCGATGTTCGCGCGTCACTCGCCAAGAGCCTCGACTTCTACCTTTCTCACTACAACCCCGAGCCGCTCTCCGGGGTTCAGCGGGAGTTCCACTGATGGCCGCCGCCAGGTATCTCGATAACCCGATGATCCATCGCGACCGCCGACTCGGGCGCTCGGAATCCGAGTGGGTCCAGTCGTTCAGCTGCGAGGACATGACCGTCCTCATCGTCTGCCGCGGTCCGATTCGTCAGGAGGCGCTCGACGTCTTCGCCGAAATGGGGATGACCAAGGTCGGGATTCTCCTCTCCGAGAAAGACTCGATCGTCTACCCCAGGGCACTCGCTCCCGAGCTTCGTCGTCTCGATCCGGCGCGCGTCCATGCGGTGCAGGACTACACGGGCGCAAGCGGTGAGGAGAGGACCCAACGTATCGCCGAGATCATTGCGATCGCAAAGGACAACGGGTACGACTACATCTTTGCCGGGTACGGCTTCATGGCCGAGGATGAGGAGTTCGTGCGCTCGATCGAGAGCGCAGGCCTTCGATTCATCGGACCGTGCTCTTACACCGTGCAGGCCGCTGGCTTCAAAGACGAAGCGAAGCGCACGGCGGAGCAGGTCGATGTGAGCGTCACTCCGGGGATCAACGACGCGACGGCGCGCTTGATGCTGCGCAAGCACCCCGACCTGGTCTCGCTTCGGAAGGTCGCGAAGAAGAACGATCTCGACGTGCCCGAGCTCGACGACGACGGCGTGGACCTCGGATCCGCTGCAGACGCGATCCTCGCAGCGTCTTACGACGCCGGGATCGACATCTACACGATCGACGAGCTGTGCGAACAAATCGAGATCGAGGTCGGTACCATCCTCAAGGAATACGGGGGAAACCGCATCCGGCTCAAGGCGATCGGCGGTGGCGGTGGCAAAGGCCAGCGCATCATCAGCCAGGCCGACCAGGCACCGGCCATGGTCCGCGAGATCCTCGGTGAGGTGAAGGCCCTCGGTGTCGGCGACAACAAGAACATCCTGGTGGAGCTCAACATCGAGACCACCCGGCACAACGAGATTCAGCTGATCGGAAATGGCGAGTGGTGTGTTTCCCTTGGCGGCCGCGACTGTTCCCTCCAGATGCACGAGCAGAAGCTGCTCGAGGTTT
>CBDUCC010000184.1:0-7554 GCA_965365555.1 uncultured Myxococcales bacterium
GGAATCTGGCGTCACATTGAGGACGCCCCAAAGCTCGGGCATCGGGACCTCCGTCGACTACCCGGCGCTCGGGACCTCACGAGGGCGCGGCTGAAAGATCGCACCCTTTCGCTTTTCCTCGCTCTCGCGGCGCTTCTCGGCGTAGGTCGGGACGCTGACGACCACCGGCGGAGGCAGGTCCTCGCCGTTCATGATGGCCTCGATCTCTTCGCGCCCAAGCGTCTCACGCTCCAGCAGCGCTTCGGCAATGGCGTCGAGCTTATCGCGATGCTCCACGATGACGGCCTTGGCCCGATCGTATTGGGTGCTGATGATCCCCCGCACCTCGTCGTCGATCTCCTTGGCCGTCTGCTCGGAATAATCCTTGTGGTAGGTCTGCCCGAGGAAGCCGGATTCTTCCTTCTCGACGTAGGAGAGAGGACCGAGATTCGTGCTCATACCCCATTCGGTGACCATGGAGCGTGCAAGCTGGGTGGCTTTCTTGAAATCGTCGGCCGCGCCTGTCGTGAGTTGTCCGAAGACGACCTCCTCGGCCAGTCGGCCTCCGAGCGCCATCGCGATGCGGTCATTGATCCACTCGGCGCTGTAACTCTGACGGTCTTCCTCGGGAAGCGCCATCGTGAGGCCAAGCGCCGGTCCCCGCGGAATGATCGTCACCTTGTGGATTGGATCGTGATTCGGAAGCATCCAGGCGACCAGCGTGTGGCCGGCCTCGTGGTAGGCGGTGGTCTTGCGCTCATGCTCGCTGATGACCATCGAGCGGCGCTCGGAGCCCATCATGACCTTGTCCTTGGCCATTTCGAAATCGGCCATCGAGACGAGATCTTTGTCCTGACGGGCCGCCAGGAGCGCGGCTTCGTTCACCAGGTTCTCGAGATCAGCGCCGGAAAAGCCCGGTGTGCCGCGCGCGATGATGTCGAGTTGCACGTCGTCGCCCAGAGGAACCCGACGGGTGTGCACGGCGAGGATCCCCTGCCGCCCGTTGAGGTCGGGCCGGGGCACGATAATGCGACGGTCGAAGCGGCCGGGCCGAAGGATCGCCGGGTCGAGGACATCCGGGCGGTTGGTGGCCGCAATGATGATCACGCCTTCGCTCGACTCGAACCCATCCATCTCGACGAGTAGCTGGTTGAGCGTCTGCTCGCGTTCGTCGTGCCCTCCGCCGAGGCCGGAGCCGCGGTGTCGGCCAACTGCATCGATCTCATCGATGAAGATGATGCAGGGAGCATGCTTTTTGCCCTGCTCGAAGAGGTCACGGACACGCGACGCTCCGACTCCGACGAACATTTCGACGAAGTCGGATCCTGAGATGCTGAAAAACGGAACGCCCGCCTCACCGGCGATGGCACGGGCGAGCAGGGTCTTGCCGGTGCCTGGCGCCCCCATCAGCAACACGCCCTTCGGAATGCGGCCGCCGAGACGCTGAAACTTCTTTGGATCCTTCAAAAAGGCGATGATCTCTTCGCAGTCGTCCTTGGCCTCATCGATGCCCGCGACGTCTTTGAAGGTGACTTTGTTCTGGGATTCGTTGAGAAGGCGTGCGCGCGATTTGCCGAAGCTCATCGCCTTACCACCCGAGGCCTGCAGCTGGCGCATAAAGAACAGCAGAATGCCGACTAGGAAGATCATCGGAAGCCAGGTGACGAGAATGCTCGTCCAAAGGCTGTTCTGATCCTCGGGCATGTACTCGACGCTCACCTCGTTATCGAGGAGCTTCTGATTGATCTGCTCGCCCATGATGCCGACGGTGACCTTTTCGTTGCGTGGTCCCCGTTGCCCGGGCTGCACGCTTTCGTCGGCGGACTTCAACCAGTACGTGTACTCGCCGCTGTTGTCCTGTGGGCGGATTTTGACCTTCTTGACCTTGCCGTCGGAGACGTCACTGACGAACTCGCTGAAGGGCACGCTCCGCGGTTGCTCCTCGCGGGCGACGAAGTTGAAGATCACGATGCACATCAGGATTACGAGAACCCAGAAGAGCAGTGTTTTTTGGCTTTGTTTCATTCGATAAGTCAGGACGCGGGGCCGCGCGGTCGGATCAGCTGGGGACCCAGGTCCCTCCCTTCTTTGTGAGGCCGCGGGGCCGCATTGGCAACCATCGCGTGCAGCCGGAGTCAAGAACGGTTGCTTCGTGTCGTACGATGCTCACGATATTCCAGTAAAAGCACGCCTTCTTTACGGCGGACGGCCCAACCCGATCCTAGCAGGACCTCCCCGTCGGCCCGAAGAAGTCGGCCGATCTGGCGGAGGTGGCTTCGGCTGAGCGGCTGGCCCGTTTCTCGGGCGATCCAGGCGCGAAGCCAGCGCCGGCGGACCGGCGCAGCCATGGCCTCGAGGACCTCGTCCGAGACACGGTGCGTCGACTCCTTGGGTAGCGGAGGAGTGAGCTCGTCGAGATAGGCCATGAGCTCCGCTGCCTCGTCGGCGAGCGAGGCCAGGTGGTCGACGATTCGGGGATCTTCGGTGCGCAGGACGGGCAGAAGCTCGTGACGCATGCGGACTCGTTCGAAGCTTCGTTGATGATTCGACGGGTCGTCGAGGAACGGTAGCCCGCGCCCTTCGGCGTAGCCCCGGACCTCCGCCCTGCTGCAGTCGATCAGGGGTCGGATCACCCCATCCTGCCGACGCGGCTCGATACCGCGAAGACCGTGAACCCCGGAGCCACGAAGCAGGCGCGCCAACACAGTCTCCGCCTGGTCGTCGCGCGTGTGCCCCACGGCGATCGCGGTCGCCGACTGCGAGACTGCGATGTCTCGAAGCGCGGCGTATCTGAGCTCCCGCGCTCGTGCCTGAAGGGAGGTTCCAGAAGCTGGGAGGTTCACCGCACCGGCCGTGAAAGGGACGCCGAGACGCTCCGCGAGCTTCGCCACCTGCCGGACCTCGACACCCGACTCCGGGCGAAGGCCGTGGTCGATGGACGCAGCGCTCAGCGTGATGCCGAGCTCGTTGCGAAGTCGGTGCAGTACGTGCAGAAGGACCGTGGAATCCGGTCCTCCGGAACAGGCCACCAACACATGCTGGCCGGGAACGACGAGCGCCCGCTCTCGCATCGTCCGGCGCACCGTCGAGAGGATCATGACGAGACGCTAGAAGACGCCCGAGAAGAGGGAAAGTCGCACCTCGCGCCGCTCGCGGAGACCGCCGAGACGAAGCGTCTCCGAGGTGTTGGGCGCGCGCAGGGAGACCGACAGGTCCGGGGTCGACGCACGCAATCCGGAACGGGTCATCCGCAAGAGCCCGGTGCCGGCCTCAGCCAGCTCGATGGCTCGCTGCTCTTCCTGGCTGCGGATCTGGATCTGCGGCGTGGGCTCCCAGCGCTCCTGACGCTCCTTACGAACGCCTTTGACCGTGACCAGAACTGCGGGGAGAACCCCAGCCACGCCCACCACCAGGACCGCCACCGAACCCTTCTCCCGACCGGGCTTGTCCAGGCCGAAATAGCCGCCCACCGCACCACCCGCGGCGCCGACGATCGGGAACACGGTCAGGGCCCACGCTTTGTTCAGTCCGGCCACGGAGGGGATGATCAGCCCGAGCTCTGCCCCAATGAGACCGAGCCCGATCGTGCCTTTGGGGGTGGCGTCCACCTGGCCGAGCTCGGAGGGATCCACCGTCTGCGCCTCCGCGGCGCGGGGCAACGTAGACAGCGTGATAGCTGCCACCAATGCAATCGCAGATCCGAATCGAGTCAAGGTCAAAGCCCCTCCAGCGGAGTGTCCGCGCACCTTACACGCAGCCTGAAAACCCGGCAACCTCGGGACCTTAGGTTGGAACGTTTCCGCTTGAATTCGCGACGGCACCGCCCAAAACTCGCGCGATGCAGGACCGGGACTTTCAAGCCTTACTCGTCGAGCACGATGGCTATATCGTCACTCTGACCTTCAACAAGCCTGAGAAGAAGAACCCCCTGAGCCAGGAGCTCGTCAATGAGCTGCTTTGGGCCCTGGACGATGCCGAGGAGGACCCGGAGGTCCGTGTGATCGTGCTCACCGGCGCGGGAAACGCCTTCAGCGCAGGCGCGGACCTCAAGGGGATGACCTCGGACCGGGGAAAGCTCGAGAAGAAGGGGGAGTTCGACGACCTGATGCTGCGCTTCGACACGCTCCAGAAGCCGGTGATCGCACGCATCCCAGGCTACGTGATGGGTGGCGCCATGGGCATCGTCGCCTGCTGTCATTTCGCGATCGCATGCGAGAGCGCGGTCCTCGCGACCCCGGAGATCAAGCGCGGTCTGTTCCCGATGATGATTACTGCCGTGTTGCGGCGAGTGATTCCGCCGCGTGAGCTCATGAAACTGATGCTTCTTGGCGAGCGGATCTCGGCTGCGAAGGCCCAGGAGATCGGGCTGCTCACCGAGGTGGTGCCCGACGAGGCCCTCGATGCGCGCGTTGCCGAGATCGCCGGTGCGCTTGCGAAGCAATCACCCACGGCCATGCGGATGGGTCTGAAGGCGGTGAACGCGCAGCGGAACATGACCGCCGAAGAGGCCCTGCCCTTCCTGCGAGACCAGCTCTACGAACTGCTCGCGAGCGAGGATGCCAAAGAGGGCCTCGCCGCGTTTTTTCAGAAGCGGGAACCCAATTGGACGGGCCGCTAGTCGAGCACGTCCTTCACCAGTAACTCGACGGCGCCGCCCCCGATCCAATGGTCGGGCTGAAATTCACCGACGAGTCGAACGTTCTCGCGACCCTCGACGCGGGAGAACATCGAAGGCGCGAACGCGCGAACTCGGTCGGGTCCGACGCGCAGCTCGAGCTTCCCATGGACGCCACCCTCGCCGACGCCGTTGGCACTGAGCACGTGTGCGTCGAGTTGGAAGAGCGGCGTCGCGTTGCCTTCCCCGAACGGACCAACCCGCTGGAGGTCCTCCAGGCTCGGAACACGAAACGGACCGGCGAGCTCGACGTCCACCTCGGTCGCCGGATCCTCATCGAACCCACTCTCCGGAGCCACACTTGCGAATGACGCCCGGAACCGCTCGAGCGCACTGGCTTCGAGAGAGAGCCCCGCTGCCGCCCGATGACCGCCCCAGGCGCTCAAGTCAGACGCACAGAGCGAAAGCGCCTCGTAGACGTCGAAGCCGCCGAGGGTGCGAACGCTTCCATGGCCCCGGTCCCCATCGAATGCGATGACGACGGCTGGCACACCGAGCGCATCGACGACCCGAGCGGCGACGATCCCGACGACGCCCCGATGCCAGTCCTCGCTTGCAAGGACCACGCCGTGTCTGGGCGCCTCGCCGTAGAGCTCACGGGCCTGAGCGAGGGCTTCACGGGTCGCGCGCTCCCCGAGTGCCTTCCGCTGCTCGTTTCGCGACTCGACCTCTTGAAGGAGACGCAAGGCCTCCGCCCGCTTCTGAGTGGTCAGGAAACGGAGGGTGAGATCGGCTTCGCCGAGGCGGCCCGGCGCGTTCAGCCGCGGGGAAAAACGAAACGCCACATCCCGGGCGCTGAGGTCCGCGGCCTCGGGAATCTTCAGCGCCTGCCGCATCACCTGCAGAGCCGGGCGTGCGCTCGAGGAGGCCAGCCTCTTGAGACCTGCTCGGACGAGTCGGCGATTGTCCCCAGTGAGCGGGGCGAGGTCCGCGATCGTACCGATGGCCACCAGATCGAGCCAGCCACGCAGGTCGAGCTTCGCTCCAATCTGCGTACGAACGGCGGCTCCGAGGGAGAACGCGAGCCCCGCGCTGCAAAGGCCCTTGTACGCGAATCCACACTCGGGCCGATGGGGGTTGAGGAACGCGAGCGCGGGGAGCGGCTCGTCGGGCACGAGGTGGTGATCGACGACGATCACGTCGACGCCGCGGGCACGGGCGCGGGCGACGCGCTCGTGGTCACTGGAACCGCAATCGCACGTGATCAGGACGTTAGGGTTGGTCTCGAGGCACCGTGCGAGCGCCGCGTCGCTCAGACCATATCCTCCATGGAAGCGATCGGCGATCAGGGCTCGGACATCACCCCCCAGGAGCCGAATCACGTCACTTAAGATGATCGCGGAGGTCGTTCCATCGACGTCATAGTCTCCGAACACGACGATCCGCTCGCGGGCGCGGATCGCGCGCGCGATGCGCTCCGAGGCGAGCGCTCGGTCCGCCATGGGCTCCGGCGAGCTGAGCCCGCCCAGCGTCGCATCGAGATACGGTGTCGCTTCCTCAGGGGTCGCAATGCCTCGATGCAGCAGCACCTGGGCAGCGCTAAGCCCAATCCCGCACGCGTCGGCCAGCATGCCAGCCGCCCGCTCGTCGGATGGCCGCACGCTGTACCGAGGCACGAAGCTAGCCTCGCGAACGATTGAAGAGACGTCGATCCATCAGCTCCGTGATCGGAGCCGCAATGAAGATCGAAGACAGGGTCCCGATCAGAATCCCGACGCCGAGCGCGAACGCGATGTCTCGAATGACGCCCGTTCCGAGGAAGAAGAACGCCGACACCGAGAGCAACGTCGTGAGCGAGGTGACGATGGTTCGCGAGAGCATCTGTGAGGTGCTGATGTTGATCAGCTCCCGAAGGCTCTTGTCACGCACGCGCACCATGTTCTCCCGGATTCGGTCGAAGACGACGATCGTATCGTTGATCGAATAACCCATGATGGTGAGCAATGCTGCAACCGTCGTGAGGTTCACTTCCTTCCCGACCAGCACGTAGATGCCAAGCGTGATCAAGGCGTCATGGAGCATCGCGATCACGCCACCCGGTGCAAAGCGCAGGTCGAAGCGGAACGCGACGTAGAGCATGATGAACGCGATCGCGTAGAGCAGCGACTGAATCGCAGCGTCGCGAAGCTGCTCGCCCGCCTTCGGTCCCACCCACTCGACCCGGAGTGCGCCGTCGGGCGCGCGGTCGCCGAAGGTCTGCATGAGCTGCTCGGTCAGCTCATCGGCGACGCCGACGAGGTACGCTTCGTAGCGAGGGTCGCGACTTCCGGCGAGCGCGTTGATCGACCGGACCCTCGCCCCTCCGGCGGCTAGCGCCTCTTGAAGCTGCTGCTCGAACACCTCACCCGAGACGCGGATGGTGATCTTGTCACCACCGGGAGATACCTTCATCTCCTGAAGGACCCCCGGACCGAGGGCGCTCTCGACCGACGCGCGGATCTCGTCAATCTGCTCGTCGGGCAGAGAAGACACCTCACGCACCCGAATGATGTATTGATTCGGCTCGCCCTCGACGCTGATCACGTCCGGTCGCGAGTAGCCGGCCTCTACCAGAGCGCCGCGGACCTCGGACGGTGTCGGCTCGCCACGGAACTGCAGCTGGACTTCGGTGCCGCCGGCGAAGTCGATACCGTAGTTCGGTCCGGGATAGAACAGAGAGACGAGGCTCAGGGTCGCCATGAGCCCGAGGACCGTGATCACGGGCCCCCGGTATTTCATGAAGTCGATGTAGGTGCCGGGCTTGATGAATTCCATGTCTCAGCCCACCCGGAGTCGCTGAACGCGGACGCCGCGAACGAGCCAATCGAAGAGCACCTTCGAGCAGAAGGTGCCGGTGAATAGCGAGGTCGCGATGCCGAGGAGGAGCAGCGTCGCGAATCCCTTGATCGGACCGGTGCCGA
>CBDUCC010000185.1:0-7540 GCA_965365555.1 uncultured Myxococcales bacterium
GAAGCTACGCCTTCTTGGTGGCGTCGTCGATTCGCTCAGACAGCTCACCCATGGAGTCGGCAAAGGAGCTGATCAGCTCGGAGGTGCTGGTCAGCGTCTTCGCGGCGGCTTCGATGGCGGTGCGCGAGACACCGAGCCACAGAGCGGTTACCTGACGTCCCAGGGACACCGCAGCCTCCGCGGCGTCGGTAACCTGATCGACGGCCGCGTTCACGTTCTCTTCGATGTTGGTTTGAATCTTCTCTTGCTCAGTCATCGGCTTGCTCCTGGTTGGATGTCGATGCGTGGGGCAGGGCGTCCCTGCCCGTGATCAGTTTTCGTCGAGGGTCCTCGAACAAGACCATGAACGCCTCGGACCCCGCCGGGAGCTGCTCACCGGTGAGGCCACAGACCGCGTCGTGCACCAAGGTGATGGGCGTAACCCCGATGGCGCCGTCGAGCGAATGGCGCGACGCCTGCGTGTCGCTCGCCTGCGTCTGGATCCCTGCTGGCTCGGGTCCCTCCATCGACCTCTTGCGGATGCGCTGACGCTCGGACTCGAGCTTCTCAGCGACCCCTCGGAGCTCGTCCTCGGCCTTCGCGCCGACCACATCGAGGGTATCGAGGGCATCTTGGAGGAGCGCCCGGACGACGTTGGACACGGGGACACGCCAGGCATTCGCAACGCGCTTGAGCTCCTGCTCGAGCACCGCAGGCACGCGCGTATGCAGCACTCGCTCCTTGCGAGGCTCACGTCGGGTCTTGTCGTCTTCATCGTCCACGTAGCTTATGTAACACATCGTGATACACATACCAGCCGTTCTGTGTCACATTTATGTAAATTGCTGATTTGACGTGCCAAAACCAACTGTTACAGTCCGCCGCCGTGTCCCATCAACCCCGATCCGCGAAGGCCTTCCTCCTTTGTCTTGCGGCCATCGCCGTCCTGACGGCGGCTGACCTCGGGAGCAAGCGCTGGGCCCTCGACCGCCTTTCGGAGCCCTCGGCGCAGAGCGCTGACCCGGTCTGCACCCCGGATGCCTTCGGCCGAATTCGCCCGCAGCGGGCCCAGCGAGCTCCGGTGGTCCTGATCGAGCACTACCTCGAGCTTCGGTACGCCGAGAACTGCGGCGCAGCCTTCGGCTTCATGCGGGACATGCCGACGCTGGTACGCAAGGGGGTCTTCTACGTGGCGGCCCTAGGCGCCGTCGTGCTGCTCCTGTGGATGTTCGTCACGGGCCGCGGTGGCCGTCTCTTCGCGATCAGCGTCCCACTCATCGTCGCTGGAGCCCTCGGCAACTTGGTGGACCGCGTACGCCTCGGCTACGTCGTCGACTTCATCCGTGCACACATCAATGATCGCTGGGCCTACCCGACCTTCAATGTCGCCGACGCCTGGATCACGATCGGCGTCGTGCTGATTCTCGTCGAGGGCTTCTTCGACGGACGACAGGAAAAGCGGGCGAGAGCACAAGCTGCGGACACTCCCGCCGCCTGAGCCGTCTCGACGACGAACGCCCCGAGCTTGCTCAGGCGGATGCGATCGAGAGGCCGAGCGCCGTCCCATCGATCTCGGCGTCGTGCTCGCTCGTCGCTCCATCGGTACGCGCGAATCGGGCCGCAAGCGTCTCGCCAGCGATGCGATCCAGGTGCTCCTCGATCGCTGCCGCCAAATCGCCGCTGGCGGTCCAGCCGACTTCGATGCGCGCCTCGTAGGGTAGGTCCATGGCCTTGCGAGCTCGCTGGATGCGATTGATGACTTCTCTTGCCAGTCCTTCACGTCGCAGGCTGTCGTCCAGGCGCGTATCGAGGACGACGACCTGCCCGGCACCGGAGGCGGCCGCGAAATCTTCTCGTGCCGAAAGACGAACCTCCACTTCGTCCGGCGTGAGGTCGATAGGGCCATCGGGAAGCTCGATCGCAATCCTTCCCCGATCCTCCATCTCGGCGTAGAGCGCCGAGCCATCCGCCTCGGCGAGCGCTCGCTTGCACGCCGGCACCTGCTTCCCGAGCTTGGGACCGAGGACTCGGAAGTTCGGAACGAGCTCGAACTCGACGTACCGGTGAGGCTCCTGCGTGAAGCCGAGCTCGCGAACATTGAGCTCCTCGCGAATGTCGCTCGCGAACCGGTCGATCGCGGCGCGTTCGACCTCATCGGCGACCACGATGATCGCCTCGGCCAGCGGCTGGCGAACCTTGAGCTTGTTCTCGTTGCGGACACGCTGGCCCAACGTCACGACGTTTCGAACCCGTTCGACGGCGCGGCGAAGGTCATCGTCGACACGCGCACCCTCGGGCTCTGGGAAGGGTGCGAGATGAACGGACTCCGGGGCCGACGGGTTCGGCCCGCGAACCAGATTTTGGAACAAGGTCTCCGTCATGAACGGGATGAACGGCGCGGCGACCTTGGTGAGGTCGACCAGCACTTCGTACAAGGTGCCGAACGCCGAGCGCTTGTCCGCGCTGTCCTCGGCGGCCCAAAACCTAGAGCGAGTTCGGCGAACGTACCAGTTCGAAAGCCCGTCGACGAATCCGAGCAGGTGGCGAACGGCCATGTGGCTCTTGTAGTCGTCCAGCTCTTCGCGCACCGCGCGAACGGTGGCGTCGAGCTCCGCAAGGATCCAGCGGTCCATATCCGGCCGCTCGACCAGAGCGGGTCGGTCCGACGACGGATCCCATCCGTCGATGTTCGCATAGGTGACGAAGAAGCTATACACGTTCCAGATCTTCAGCAGAAACTCGCGCACGGCGTCGGTCGCAGCGTCATCGAAGAAGCGAGTGTTCTGTCCGGGTACGGTGCCAGCATAAAGCGCCCAGCGTACGGCGTCGGCGCCGACGCGATCCATCAGCACGAGCGGGTCAGTGTAGTTCTTGTCGCGCTTGCTTAGCTTCTTGCCCTTCTCGTCGGTCATGAGACCGAGCACGACACAGTTCTTGAACGGATGGGGGAGGGGCCGGTCTGCAAACATCAGGGAGCTTATGGTCATCAGCGAGTAGAACCAGCCGCGCGTCTGGTCCACGGCTTCGGTGATGAAGTCCGCAGGAAAGCTCCGCTCGAAACCGTGTGCGTTTTGGTGCGGGTAACCCCACTGTGCGAACGGCATGCAGCCGGAGTCGAACCAGCAGTCGATCACCTCGGGAACGCGTCGATATACGCCGGGCTCCCCGTCGACGGTCCAGGTGACCTCGTCGATCCAGGGCTTGTGCACCATCAGGTGGTTTTGGAGCGAAGGATCGGCTGCCTTCGCCCGCTCGAAGTGGGCGAACGCTTTGGGGTTGCGTTCGAGGATCTCCGCGACCGAGCCGACTGCTTGAACGGCACCTGTCTCGTCGTTCTTCCAGATCGGAAGTGGAGTGCCCCAGAAGCGCTCGCGCGACAGCGCCCAGTCGACGTTGCCTTCGAGGAACTGTCCCATGCGCCCGTTCTTGATGTGCTCCGGCTCCCAGTGGACGTCTTGGTTGTTCTCTTTGACGCGTGCAATCTCCTGCGTGGTTCGAATGAACCAGGAGCGCCGGGCGTACTGCACGAGCGGATCGTCCATGGCGCGCCAGCAGAACGGATAGTCGTGGCGGTACACCTCTTCTTTGAAAAGGACGCCGCGTTGCCGAAGATTGCGGATGATATCGCGGTCGGCTTCCTTGCAGAACCGACCGGCGAAGTCCGTCACCTCGTCGGGGAAGGTTCCGTCCGGTCGCAGCAGCTGGAGGAACCCCATCCCCTTGTCTTTGCAGACACGGAAGTCGTCCTCACCGAAGGCCGGAGCCAGATGCACGAGGCCCGAACCGCTGTCGAGCGAGACGAAGTCTGCGTCGACGACCTCCCAGGCGGGTCCTCCTTCCGGTTCGGCGTACCGAAACGGCGGCGCGTAGCGCATGCCGACGAGCTCCACACCTTTGCGCGTCGCGATCACTTTCGCGTCCTCGCCAACGACCTTAGCGACCAGAGGCGCTGCGAGAATCAGTCGCTCGCCGTCTTCGAGCTCGACGGTCGCGTAGTCGGTGTCGGCGGCGACCGCGAGTGCGATGTTCGAAGGAAGCGTCCAAGGTGTGGTGGTCCATGCGAGGAACGAAGTTCGCTCCTCGCCTTCGACGGGGAACCGAATCATCACGGACGGGTCATCGACGGTCTTGTATCCCTGGCCCACCTCGCCCGCGGAGAGCGCCGTGCCACCCTGCGGCCACCACCAGACGACCTTGTAGCCCTGGTAGAGCAGGCCCTGCTTGAACATCTCGGACAGTGCCCACCAAACGCTCTCGACATACGACTTGTGAAAGGTCACGTAGGCCGAGTCCAAGTCGACCCAGAAACCGATGCGCTCGGTCATCTTCTGCCACTCGCCGATGTACTTGAACACCGAGTCGATGCACTTGCGGCTGAAGGCCTCGACCCCGTACTCCTCGATCGCCTCCCGTCCGCTGATGCCGAGCTCCTTCTCGACCTCGACCTCGACGGGGAGTCCATGGGTGTCCCAGCCCGCCCGGCGTGGAACGTAGTAGCCGCACATCGTCCGGTACCGAAGGAACACGTCCTTCATGACGCGCGTCAAGACGTGGCCGGGGTGGGGCATCCCGTTCGCGGTCGGCGGTCCCTCGTAGAATACGAAGGGCTGCTTGTCCTCGCCATCCTCGAGGGTCTTGTCGAAGATGCGCGCCTTCTCCCAAAACGCGAGCTGGGTCGCATCGAGCTCCGGGAAGGCTACCTGCGGCGAGACGGGGTCGAACATGGGCTCGCGGCATACCACGGAAGGCCGCGATTTCCACCGGGGCGACTGGTTTGAGAACCGCCGACGCTCCTGATAGACCCCCGGCATGGCAGAGTTGATCGACGGTAAGGCGCTCGCAAAAGAAGTCAGGGCGGAGGTCAAAGCGCGGGCGGAAGCCTTTCAGGCGACGCACGGGCGGGCACCGGGACTCCACGTGGTGCTGGTCGGCGATGACCCGGCATCGCAGGTGTATGTCCGCAACAAGGAGCGCGCGGCGCAAAAGGCGGGCATTGCTGGCGAAGTTCACCGCCTGCCTGCCGACACCTCCGAAGCGGACCTGCTCGCGTTGATTTTCGAGCTCAACGCCGACGACGGCATCGACGGCATTCTCGTCCAGCTTCCGTTGCCCGATCACCTCGATGACCAGATGGTCGTTGACGCGATCGACCCGGCGAAGGACGTCGACGGACTGCATCCCTTCAACGCCGGCCTGCTCACCGTGGGACGCAGAGGCCTCCGGCCATGCACGCCGAGTGGATGTATGCGGATGCTGGAACAGGTCGGCTGCGACCCGAAGGGCAAGCGCGCGCTCGTCCTCGGTCGGAGCACCCTGGTCGGAAAACCGATCGCGATGATGCTCCTCGAAAAGCACGCGACCGTCACGATCGCGCACTCGAGAACCGAGAACCTCGGCGACCGCGTCCGGGAGGCAGACATCGTCGTGGCTGCCGTGGGTCGCCCGAACCTCGTTCAAGGCGACTGGATCAAGGAGGGCGCCGTGGTGATCGACGTCGGCATCAATCGCCTGGAGGACGGAACACTCACCGGCGACGTCGACTTCGAAGGCGCCACCGCCCGCGCTTCGCACATCACCCCGGTGCCGGGCGGCGTAGGTCCGATGACCATCGCCATGCTCCTCAGCAACACCGTAGACGCCGCCGAATCCCGCAGCGTCTAGGTGAGCTTGTCGATCAGACGGTCTAGCTCGTCGAAGCTGGAGTAGCTGATCCGGATTTGGCCGCGCTCTTTGCCGCTCTGCTGGATCGTCGTCGTGGAGCCCAGGGCGCGCGAGAGGCGTTGCTCGAGGTCGCGGACGTTCGCGCTCTTGGTCGGGGCGGCCTTTTTCTCGGACCCGTCAGCGCCCTTCGCGGCACTTCGCGCCTGACGCTCGGCTTCGCGGACGCTCCAACCCTTCGCGACGGCCGCTCGTGCGAGCTTCTTCATCGTGGCCACGCTCGGAGCCGCCAGCAGCGCACGGGCGTGTCCTTCGCTGAGCTCTCCGTCCTCGACGAGCCCTGAGACCTCCTCGGGGAGCTTCAGCAACCGAAGCGCGTTTGCCACGGTCGAGCGCTCTTTGCCGACCTTGGTGGCGATGGTTTCTTGCGTGTACCCGAAGTCATCGACCAAACGCTGGAATGCGCGCGCGGTCTCCATCGCATTGAGGTCCTCGCGCTGAAGATTCTCGACCAACGCGGCCTCGAACGCCGCTTCATCGTCGAGCTCGTGCACGAAGATCGGCACCTCTTTGAGTCCTGCCTGTTGTGCGGCGCGCCAGCGTCGCTCACCGGCGACGATCTCGAAACCGTCGGATGCTCGTTTCCGAACGAGGATGGGCTCCAGCACTCCATGCTCCCGAATCGACGCTGCAAGCTCGGCGAGCGCTTCGGCGTCGATGCGGACTCGGGGCTGCATCCGCCCCGGGTGCAGGTCTTCAATCGCCGCCGCGTTCTTGCTTGGGCGCTCCGAAGGCGGTGGCGCTGCCGGAAGCAGCCCGTCCAAACCGCGCCCCAAACGTCGTCGGGCCACTACGCAGCTACCTCCAAATCATCCAGCAACTCACGGGCGAGATTCAGGTATGTGTACGAACCGCGGGACGAGGCATCGTAGAGGATGACCGGCTTGCCATGAGATGGCGCCTCGGCGAGGCGCACGTTCCGCGGAATGACCGTCTCGTATACGTGGAAGTGCCGACGGACCTCGTCCGCGACCTCATTGGCGAGATTGTTCCGCGAGTCGAACATCGTGAGAAGCACGCCATGGATCTCGAGCGACTCGTTCACCGACGCCCGCACGCGCTCCACCGTCCCCACCAACTGCGACAAGCCTTCGAGCGCATAGTATTCGCATTGAAGGGGCACGATCACCATGTCCGCCGCGGTGAGCGCGTTGATCGTGAGCATTCCGAGTGACGGAGGGCAGTCGACGACGATGAAGTCGTACTCCTCACGGATGGGATCGAGTGCATCGCGGAGCCGGGTTGCGCTGTCGTCGGACTGCAGGAGCTCCCGTTCGGCACCAACCAGATCCTGCGTCGCCGCGATCACGTGCATGAAGGGCATCTCCGTCTCGTAAATCACATCCGCGGCGTCGACCTCGCCGAGTAGAACCTCGTACGAGCCCTCGACGTCCTGTGCGGCGGGGCTCATCCCAACGCCCGTCGAAGCGTTGCCCTGGGGGTCGAGGTCGACCAGAAGCACGCGCTGCTCCGCAACGGCCAGGCTTGCGCCCAGGTTCACCGCGGTCGTCGTCTTCCCCACGCCCCCCTTTTGGTTGGCGATAGCCACCACCCGACTCATGGCTTGCGTCTACCAGTGCAGGTCCGGGGTTTCAATCTCGTACGTTTTTTTGCCATCTCGATCCCCCTGGGTAGGGTGTGCTCTCGTGTAGGACAAAGTAGTCACTCGACATACCACCTGGGGTGATCGAGCGGGCAAAAGGGAGGGGACATGCGCCCTAGAGGACCAAAGAGCTATCACACGCTGGCCGAGTTCGAGCGCGAGGAGCTACGCCGCCACCACAAGGCCGGATGGTCGCTCGACGATCTGTATTCGGAGGCCGCCTTCGATCCCGGCGAGGAC
>CBDUCC010000186.1:0-7508 GCA_965365555.1 uncultured Myxococcales bacterium
GGTGGCGATCTGGAAGGCGATGCGCCCCGCGGGGTTCCGTTTTCGGGTGTACGGCTCATCCCCCCAAGAAGAACGCATCGCGGGGAGTGTCCGCGCCAACTCTCGACAACTCATCACCATCTACGGCGCGCTGACCGCCGTGGTATGTATCGGCTACATCGCCGCAGGGTTACGCATCGACCAGGCGGTGATGTACGGTCTTGCAACGATTTCCACCGGTGGGTTCTCGCCGCACGGCGGAAGCCTGGGGTCCACGGCGCCAAACGGGGCCGTCCTCGCCGTCGCCACTGCAGGCATGCTGCTCGGCGCGGTGAGCTTCCACAACTACCAGCGATTCACCTCGCGTCCGCCGCAGAATGAGGGCCGAATCGACCCGCAGCTCTACGCGCTCGGCGTGCTGTTGGCGTTTGGCCTGGCACTTCTGTTGGCGATGGGGGAGCGCGCAGGGACGGCCGTCTTCGACACGGTGACCGCCATCACGACGACCGGGTTCTCCTTGGACGATCCGGCGCATTGGTCGGCTGAACGAAAAGCGCTCGCGACTCTTTGGATGACGATCGGAGGCTCTTCGGGCTCGACCGCCGGAGGGTTGAAGCTCATGCGATTGGTCGTCCTCCTGAAGCTCGTGCAATGGACGATCCGCCGCTCACTGCTCCCGGCCGAAGCACAAGTGCCGCTGAAGTATGCGGGCGCGGCCATCGAATCCGAGCCCCTTCGACACCTTCTCGGATTCACCGTTGCGTATGTCGCGCTGATCGTCGCAGGTGGACTGGCGCTCCTCGTCCAGGGCTTTGCGCCCATCGACGCGCTATTCGAAAGCGCCTCCGCCCTCGGAACGGTGGGGCTGTCGTCGGGAGTCACCAGCGCCGAGTTGTCGACATGGGGCAAGCTCGTCTTGTGCCTGCAGATGTGGGCCGGCCGACTCGAAGTTCTGCCCGTGCTAGTTCTTTTCTACCCAGCGACTTGGAAATTTCGGAGGAGGTCGCGATGAGGGTCATCGTCGTAGGCATCGGAGACATCGGGTACGAGCTCGCCAGGGACCTCACGCGTGAGGGCGCGCACGAGGTCGTCCTCGTCGATACCAACGATGCGCGCTGTGAAGATCTGGGGCAGCAGTTCGATGCCCTGGTACTCGAGGGCGATGGGACGCACCCGGAGCTCTTGCAAAAGGCATTGGTGGAGGAGGCCGATGCCTTGGTGGCCACCACGAACTCGGACGCGATCAACACCGTCATCGCGATGCTGGCGAAGCGCTACGGTGTGCCGACCATCATCGTGAAGCTCAAGGACCTGGGGTTGCGCGCGGCCTGCCAAGAGATCGGGGTCGCTCGGATCATCGCGCCCAGCATCTCTGCTGCCGCGCAGATCGTGGAGACCCTCCAGGGTCTCGGCCGACCAGACCTCTCGCTCGTGTCGCGCGGTGGGTTGCGTTTCGTCGAGCTCGAGTCGCAGGGCATCGAGGGAGCGACGCTTGCGGAGATCGGCCTGCCCGACTCCGTGCTGGTGCTGACGGTCGTTCGGGGCGAAGAGGTTCTTCTTGCGCGCGGCAAGACACGCATCGAGCAAGGCGATTCCTTGCTCCTCTTGGTCGAGGACGACGAAGCCCTGGAAGACGCACGAAGCATCTTGGTCAAGCCGTAGCTACCGGAGGCTCCGCAAGCGCTCGGCAAGTCGGTGGCTTCCATTGTCGCTGGCGGGCTGTCGTCGGGGATCTCGTACTCGACCAAGGCGCCTCTCATCTGTTCTGCCAAGCCTTACCCAAGCGAAGAGCGCGACTCGCTACCTATCCCAGGCGCCGCCGTACTTCTGAGTGGCGTCGGTTGGATGATCGGCGCCGGGACCACACGGAGCGTCCAGTGACGCAGGCTGAATGACCCGAAGAGAGCCGCAGGTGGATCTCCTCGTTTGGCGGACGAGCTGCGTCTGGAATCCGCTCCGTACGAATGAATTACGTATTCTCGACGACGCCCGACGACCCCAGGTTGTCGATGATCCGGAGGTTTCGATGCGGTGGTTGGCGGGAGCGATTCTTGTGTTAGCCCTGGGCGTCGCCGGGTGTGGGGATGCGGGTGACAGCGGTGGAGCGGCCGGCGACGGTGGCAATGGGGGCCATGCCGGGAGCGCGGGCGGGGACGGAGGTCATGGAGGTGGCGGCACGGGCGGCAGCGCGGAGCCGTGCGACGACGGCACCGAGGCCGCGTACGACTCGATGACCTGCGAGCGCTGCGTCGCATGCGCGATTGAGGGGCCGTGCCCGCAGTGCAACACATTGGTCTGCCAGGACTTCCTCCGTTGCGCACTTCCCTGCCTGGACGTCGACTGTACGGCGGACTGCATCGATCGCCATCCGACCGGGGCCGTGCTCTTCGGGGAGGCGTTCGAGTGCGCGCTCTGCGACGCATGCCCGAACAATTGCGGCTTCCCGGCTCCGCCATTTTGGTGTGACCCGGCCGGCATGACCTGCTTTCAGGACGACGAGTGCACCAACCCACGGATCTGTTGCCGGCTGGGGAGCCCGTTCGAGCCGGGAACATGTCTGACGCAAACGGTCTGCGACGAGCTGCAGGGTAGCTCCGTTCGCGAAAGCCCGGCAGGGACTGCTGACCTCGGCGCCCCTTTCACCCACCTCGTCCGAGAGAATTCGCAATTGGGTCCGTAGGTCGCTGGAAGGCTTGGTATTTTCGGGGGCTAGCCTGTCCCCAGGATGAGGTCGGCGGCGCGTTCGGCGACGGCGACGGTCGGAGCGTGGGTGTTGCCCGAGGGAAGGAGTGGGAAGATGCTGGCATCGACGATGCGAAGGCCGGCGAGGCCGTGGACGCGGAGCTCCTTGTCGACCACGGCCGTGGGATCGTCGGCGGGGCCCATCTTGGAGGAGCCCACCGGGTGGTAGACGCTCATCGACTCGTTGCGCCAGAACTCCATGATCTCGTCGTCGGTCTGGACCGAGTCACCGGGAAGGATCTCGTAGGTTGCGTGTGGCTTGAAGGCCTCGGACTGGAAGATCCGTCGCTGCAGCTTGAACCCTTCGAGAGCGAGCCTGCGATCGTGCTCGGTCGACAGATAGTTGTGGAGGATCGTCGGATGATCCGTCGGGTCGGTGCTGCGTGCGTGGACGCTTCCCCGTGAGGTCGGTCGGACGGTCGTGATCGTCGAGTTCACGCCCGGGTCGGGGGTCGCGACCATGTTCCCGTTCTCGTCCATTCCGCCGGCTCCCGGCGTGAAGTGAATCTGAAAGATCGGCCGCTCTGCGCCCTCGTTCGGCACGAAGCCCCCGACATTGCAGGCCGGCATCGTGAGCGGACCGGTCTTGGTGAACAGGTACTTGATCACGTTCCACACGACTTTCGGGAACTTGCCATCTTCAGAGAGGCACTTCTTCGTCTTCACGCCCTGCTGAACCCAGAGCTGAAGGTGATCCTGCAGATTCTCGCCCACCCCGCGAAGGGCGTGCCGAGTCTCGATGCCGAGCTCGGAAAGCACCTCGGGGTTGCCGATTCCCGATAACTCGAGAAGCGGCGGCGTATTGTAGGCCCCGGCGGAAACGATGACCTCTCGCGCGGCGCTTGCCTGATGCACTCCGCCTTTCTTGTCCTGATACTCCACACCGACAGCCTTCGTTCCGTCGAGCAGGATCCGCTTGGCAATCGCATGGGTGACGATGCGGAGGTTCGGACGCCGCTTCACCTCGGGACTCAAGAACGCATCGGCCGAGCTCCAGCGCCGCCCGTTCTTCATGTTGACCTGAACGTAGCCGATGCCCTCCTGTGTCTCGCCATTGATGTCGTCGTTGCGCGGGATGCCGCAGCTCACGGCCGCCTCGATGTATGCATCGCTGATCGGGTACGACATCTGCACGTGGGTGACGTTCAGCTCGCCGCCCTTGGCGTGGTACTCGTTGGCCGGGCCGGCATCGAAGTTCTCCGACTTCTTGAAGTAGGGAAGCATCGTCGAATACGACCAGCCGTCGCATCCGGGAAGCGCTCCCCAGTCGTCGTAGTCCTGTCGCTGCCCGCGCATGTAGACCATGCCGTTGATCGAGCTGCACCCGCCCATCACCCGGCCGCGTACGACGTTCATCTTGCGGTTGTTCAGATGCGGCTCGGGCTCGGTGTAGTAGAGATTGGTCGTCTTCTCGTCGTACATCAGCTGGGTGAAGCCGATGGGCATCTTGATCAGCGGGTTGTTGTCCTTCCCGCCTGCCTCGAGAAGCAGCACCCGGTGGCTGGGATCGGCGGAGAGTCGGTTGGCCAGACAGCAGCCGGCAGAGCCGGCGCCGACGACGATGAAGTCAAAAGCATGGTCGGACATGGAAACCGATGCTTCGTATCACAGGCGCAGCTTAAGACAACAAAGAGTAAACTAAGAGATCGGGGCCCGTGGTTCGCAAGGCGTTTCGACGTCAGGAGCGCGAGCGGGGTGTGCGGTCCCGAGTCCTGCGGACGAGAATCCAGGCCAGGACGAGGGCGAACCCCCACACTACCCCGTCGCCATGGGGATGGACCTGGCAACCGGAGGCCGAGGAAGCGGAGGTCGGAGCGACCGCAGGCTCTGGGAGCGGCTCGGCACTCGGATCTCGCAGCTCCCCCGACGGCGTTCGGCTGGGCTTCCCGGGGATGCCTTCGACAGGCGCCTCGGGGATACCTCCGTCGATGGCGTCGACTGGCTCGAGCGCGGGGATCAGGCAATCCGGCGTGCAACGGGTGGAAGCCTCGCGCTTGCCGTCGTCGCACTCTTCCTCATCGGCGATGAAGCCATCCCCGCAGTCGATCACGTCGTAGCCGAGATCGGCGAGGGCTTGCAGCTCCCAGGCGGCGTAGCGCCTTCGGGCGATCCCAGCAGCGAGGCCGGGCAACATCACCGAGTCGAAGCCGTTGAAGGACGACCAGTGTCCAATGCTGCTCCCCTCCAAGAACCGACGAGGAGTGAACACGCGTGGATAGAAACCGAGCGCCTTGCGCACCCTCTCGCCAGCAAATACCAGCGGAGTTCCTGCGAAGTCGTCCGACGTTCCGCCCACCTCGCCCCCGGAGAAGAAGACCGGCGTCTCGTCCGCCTCACGAAGGAGCAACGAATCGTAGATCGAGAAGAGCCCGCGATCCCCTTGGTTGATGAGCTCGCTGCGCCCGTCAGATGCGACGACCGAGAAGAAGCCGATGGCGTGGGTGACTTCGTGAAGGAGCGTGGTGAAGAGGTCATGCTCGTCAGACGCTGGCGCGTCGAGCTCAGCGTTCCACCGAAAGCCAAAGTCCACGGAGACCGTACCGTCCGGCGTGTCTGGCACGGGATCGATCCCCGTTTGCAGGTGCTCGAAGACGAACCCGCCCTGGAAACCGCTCTCGGGAGCAAGAAACGGCCCGGCCGCCGCGAGCGCGCCCAGTCCATCGGTCTGCGAGGCACGAACGAAGAGGTCGGCGCGCCCCGGCACGTCGAGCGCCGAAGCCAGGTAGTCGAGCACGGCCCAAAGCGTCGCGCGTCGCGCCTGTCCAAGATCGGGGTCGTCGAAACCGACTCCGGTCGCTTCCTCGACATCCTCGTAGACGATGTGGAATGGGCCGGCGATCGACTCGCTCAACCCGCCACCCTTCTCCGCAATGCCCGTGAACTCCTCGAGATCCGCCCAGCGCCATCGGCCGTCCCCGTCGACAAACGCGACGCGGCGCGGCTGCGCAGCCGAGGGGGCGGCGAGCAGGGTAGCCACGGCAACGATCCAGGCGGCGGCAAGCAAGCTCCAGCACTTCAGCGACACGACGAAGCCCGCCTTACTCCCGATGGACCGTCTCGTACGAGAAGGCCGGCACGCAGACGGCGATGTACTCCGCGCCCTCCGGTCCCGGAGAACCGTATCGGACCCATTCGCCACCCGGTGCGACGACCGCCTGCCCTGCCTCGACATCGAGAACACCGGCCTCGCTCTCGACCCGGAGCATGCCTCGTAAGACGACCGTGAACTCGTCGAACTCCGGCGTCTGCTTGGGCTCGCTCCAACCCGGCGGGCTCACCATCCGGGCGACGCTGACTTTCTCCGTCTCGGAGTTCGCGCGGCCGACGTACTCCTCGATGGTCTTCGGTTTATTCCCGGCTGAGCTCATCAGAGCCGGCGCTTCGATGAGCCTCGCCATGGGGCGGGCTTTAGAGCCCTTCAGCGAACCCCGCAAGTCGTCGGAATTCCGGTCTCGCAGGGCGACGCTGCGGGCCTCGATCCGCGCATCGAATTCGTTGGTCGAAATAACGTGCGCAGATTTTGCAAGCTTCCCTCCGAGCGCTCTCTGCATTCGTTGCCTGCGTGTCCGCGTCTGCAGATTCTGGTCCAAGAATGTCCGCGTTTGTGCATTAATGCTCGCGGCCCGTTGGAAAGAAAGGGATGTCGATGACCAGGCGAACAAGAGGACGAGGCCGCAGGTCGCTGCTTCGATCGATCCGCGACATCGATCGCCGCGGCTTCATCAAAGTCACTGGCGCCGCCGGCGTGAGCGCCACGTTGCCATTCACGAGCTGGACGAGACGCGCGCTCGCGGCCACGCAAGGTGCAGGGCTTTCAAACCCCACCCAGCAACCGAAGTTCGTCGAGGCGGTACCCAACGCACTCGATCCGGGCTTCATGTACGACACGAGCAAGGGCAGCATCAAAGTCGGCGTCGGCGCGACGATGCAGCACACCGGATTAGTGGCGCCCGACGGCACAACCCCGGTTCCAACTCCCCTCTGGGGCTACGGCGACAGCAAACTCTATACCTGGCCCGGACGGACGTTCCAAGTACGGAGCTACGAGCCGCTCGAGGTCAAGTGGGAGAACAATCTCGGGAAGACTACTGCCTACCCGCTCACGGGCAAAGACAACACGAGCCTCGGCTTCGGGGATTACACGGGGCGGCCGGTTCTCGACGAGTCGCTGCACTGGGCGTACAGCCTGCATGGGTACGAGGGCTTCAGCATCGAGAAGGATGGCGTGCCGATCGTGGCCCACGTACACGGCGGGCATTCGGACTTCCAGTACGACGGCAACCCGGAGTTCTTCTTCAGTCCAGGCTACAAGATCCGCGGTCCGCAGTGGCTCGACAAGAAGTACCTCTACGACAACAGCCAACCAGCGGGCACCGTCTGGTACCACGACCACGCGCTCGGCATCACACGCCTGAACGTCTACGCGGGCATGGCCGGTTTTTACATCATCCGTGACGACTTCGACACGGGGCTCCTCGGGAACCCGCTCGACCTTCCGGCATTCCCGTATGAAGCAGCGTTCGCCATTCAGGACAAGATGTTCAAGGACAGCGGCGAGCTCTTCTATCCGGCGTTCCCGGGCGATCCGTTCTACGACGACTTCATCACCGGCGAAGAGGCGGAGCTTCCGACCGCCCAGTTCCCAGGCGGCGGGCCGACCGGCTTAGCGGAGTTCTTCGGCGATCACATGGTCGTCAACGGCAAGCTCTGGCCCAAGATGGACGTCGAGCCGCGCAACTACCGGCTCCGACTCCTCAACGGCTGCGACAGTCGGTTCTTGGCGGTTC
>CBDUCC010000187.1:0-7488 GCA_965365555.1 uncultured Myxococcales bacterium
AAGAGGGAGCACTCGGCGTCCGAAAGACGGGCATCCCGCAAGCGGACCGCGTAGCTCTGGCCGAGGGCGCGCTGCGCGGCATGTCGCTCACCAAGGACTTCGCTCGCCTCGTCTTGCTGACTGGCCACGGAAGCACGATGGTCAACAACGCACACGCGGCGGGGTACGATTGCGGAGCGTGTGGCGGACATCCAGGCGACGCGAACGCTCGGATCGCGGCAGAGGTCTTGAACGACCCCGGGGTGCGAAGCGCTCTTCGCTTCCGAGGAATCTCGATTCCGGAGGACACCTGGTTCGTTGGCTGTCTGCACGACACGACCACCGACGAGATCACCATTTTCGATCGCGATTCCATCCCCGACTCGCACGCAGGAGACGTCGAGCAAGCCGAGAGCTGGCTCGCCGAGGCATCGAGAATTGCCCGGCGCGAGCGTGCAACGACGCTGAACGTCGGCACCGGCGATGTCGACGAGTCGATTGCGAGACGAACTCGAGATTGGTCCCAGGTTCGGCCGGAGTGGGGACTTGCACGAAACGCCGCGTTCATTGCTGCTCGGCGGGACCGCACGCGGAGCGTCGATCTGGAAGGCCGGGTCTTCCTCCACGACTACGACTGGACCACCGATGAGGGCTGGAAGGTGCTCGAGCTGATCATGACGGCCCCAATGGTCGTCGCGAGCTGGATCAACCTTCAGTACTACGGCTCTGCGGTGAACCAGGAGGCGTTCGGATCCGGCAACAAGACCCTTCACAACGTCGTCGGAACCCTTGGCGTGCTCGAGGGCAACGGCGGCGACCTGCGAGTCGGCCTCCCGTCGCAGGCCGTGCACGACGGAAGGCAACTCTTCCACGAGCCGGTGCGGTTGAATGTGTTCATCGAGGCACCAACGGCGCAGATCGATGCCATCCTCGAAAAGCACGATAACGTTCGCGAGCTCGTCGACCACGGATGGCTCCACCTTCTCGCGATCGGCGAGGAAGGCCAGATACGGCTTCGGGATGCCTCGGACGGCCATTGGACTCGTGTCGGCTGATGCTTGAATGCCACTGAAGTGCGGCCCTCGGTATCGCCGAGGGCTGCACTTCATGTTAGTGTTCGGACGGCTCGAGAACCCTTCCGGGGCACCGATCAGGGAGAACTTGAGCTCGGAATCGGATGTGGGATCAAGACGCGCACGAAGCCACCACGCATGGTGGCTGGCATTCCCACTGATGATGGCTGGAACTGCGCGTGCGCAGATGGATCAGGATGCCGGCCTCTGGATCCTCGGAAACGTACAAGGGCAAGTGGCACCGCAATGGAGTCTGAACCTAGAGGTCGACGTTCGTTCATTCGACAGGTTCACCCGCACATCGGAGCTGATCATTCAGCCCGGCGTCTTCTTCAACATCAACGAGCACTGGACCTGGACGCTTCAATATGTGTACGACGCGAGGCCACCCACCAACAACGAACACCGCATCCTGACTGACGGCGCGTACCACACCGACATCAAGAACTTCGTTCTCGGAACGCGACTTCGGTTTACGGTGCGCTTCGTCGGCAACGTTGGAACCGTGCTTCGCCTCCGCCACCGTCTCAGCACGCTGTGGTCGATTTCGGATACCGCAGCCTATCTCACCGTATCGAACGAGATCTTCTTCAATCTCAACGATCAGGGTGAAGGACCACCCCTCGGCTTCGAGGAGGATCGCTTGTTCGCTGGCGTCGGATACCACTTCGGTCCCCATCTTCGGGCGGAGATGGGATACATGTGGCGGCCCGCCCGAAGCCGGGGAAACCCCACTCTCAGCAGCCACATCGTCGCGGTGAATTTCTTCTTCACCACGACCCCGAGAAAGGAGCTGCGACCGGAGCCTCGGGACACGGTGATTCGTGGGCGCTAGCCCGACGCGCTTTGCTCGTTTGGGAGCGAAACTCTACACCGGAGGAGTGAACTCCGGATTTCGTCCCTCTCGGATCTGATCCATTCGATCATGCGCCGCGCTTCTCCAGCCGTCCTCCGACAAGATGTAGAAGGTGCCTGAACGGATCGCATGGATGACGCGATCGGCCATGACCGACGGGTCGAGGCCAGTTTCGACGGTCTCGCGGATGCTGTCCATCACCATCTCGCGCTCGTCGGTTTCGATCACGTCGCCCGGTTTGGTGTACTCGCTGGGGCGGTTTCGCTCACAGGTCGCGATCTCGGTCTTGACCATCTCGGGGCAAAGGACCGAGACCTTGACCCGATCACTGGTCATCGCGAGCTCGTGATAGAGCGACTCGCTGAGCGCGAGCACCGCATGCTTGGTCATGTGATAGATCCCCGCGAACGGCATGGCCGTCAATCCCGCCATCGATGCCACGTTGACGAGGTGACAGTCGGTGTCTTGCTCCAACATGATCGGAACGAAGGTCCTTATCCCGTGGATGACGCCCCAGACATTGACGTCCATCGTCCACGCGTAGTCTGCGATGCTCTGCTCCCAGAGAAGCCCGCCAGTGAAGACGCCCGCGTTGTTGCAGGCGACGTGGATGCCTCCGAACTCACCTATGGCCCGCTCTGCTAGCTCGGTCACGCTCGCTGGATCCGCGACATCGGTGCGCACGCCAATAGCTCGTGCACCGGATGAGGTGATCCGCGCCACCGCATCGGCAAGCGCCTGCTCTTCGATGTCGGCGAGCACGACGTTCATGCCCTCGGTGGCGAACCGTTCCGCGATGGCGTAACCGATCCCGCTGGCCGCGCCGGTGATCACCGCAGTCTTTCCCTTGAAGTCATCCATGATCGAACCTTTACTCGATTCAGCCTAGGCCGAACAACAGCAAAGCGAGCGCGACGAGCGCGGGTACCCCCTGCAGCACGAAGATCTGGATCTTCACGGTCAGTCCACCTAGGAGCCCAGCGAGACCCACGCAGGCCAGCAGGAACACCTGAAGGGTGAAGGCGGTTTCGGGATGGGTGACGAACAAGCTCAAGAGGAGCCCGGCTGCGAGAAACCCATTGTAGAGTCCCTGATTTACCGCAAGCGTCTTCGAGGCCTCCGCATGCTCTCGCGATAGCCCAAACGTCTTTCGACCGAGCGGCTTGGTCCAGAAGAACATCTCGAGCACCATCGCCCAGAGATGGAAGACGATGACATAGACGACCAGCAACGTAATGGCGGTGTTCACCGCGCGAGTGTAAGGCGCGTGTAACCAGCGTTAGTGGGAAATTCGCAGTCGGGTTCGCAAACCTTTGGAATGCTTGGGATTCCAGGGGGGCTTCCTGTCCCCGGACGCCTAGTCGGACGGTTCGGCGATGTGGGCGACCGCGTCTCCTTTGTGAACGATCGGCGAGGTGACGTGGCCGATGACGATGCCGGCGGTCTTGACCTTGATCAGGGATCTGTCGCGGCCGAGTGCGTCGAAGACCACAGCCACGCTCTCACCCGCGGCCACCTCCGCGCCTAGGCGTACCAGCATCTCGCAGAAACCGGTTCGCCTCGCGCGAACCCATGCGCTCGTTCGGCAGACCCGAGGCGGCATCGGAGCCGCTTCGAGCTCGTCGTCGATCATTGCGAGTGACCTCATCACGCGGAGGACGCCACCGACACCCATGTCGATGCCTGCAGCGTCGAAGCGATTGGCCTCGCCTGCCTCGTACACCAGAACCGTCTTGCCAAGCTCGCGCGCAGCCGCTCGAAGTGAGCCATCGCGGAGGCGGGAGTGCATCAGAACCGGCGCGCCAAACTCGCGGGCGAGTCGAAGGGTCCGTGATTCGTCCAAGTCGCATCGAAGCTGCGGAAGGTTCGTACGTCCTCCCGAACCCGTGTGGAGATCCAGACCGACCTCGCAGCGTGCAACGATCTCCGTCATGAAGAGATGAGCAAGCTGGGCGGCCGAGGAGCCGCGTTTCGACCCCGGGAAGCATCGATTGAGGTCACGCCGATCCGGCAGGTAGCGAGATTCTTGGATCAGTCCGAAGACGTTGACGGCCGGCACGGCAAGAACGGTTCCAGCTAGGTTCTTGGGATCGATCCGGTCGAGGACGTGCCGAATGATCGGAATCCCGTTGAGCTCATCGCCGTGAATTGCGGCGCTTACGAAGATGACGGGACCGGGACGTCGACCGTGCAAGACACCCACGGGAAGCGACATCCACATCCCCGTAGGGAGTCTAGCGACCTGCAGCTCGACTTCGGTGAGCCTCCCCGCGGGCGCCCTTACACCGTTGATTTCGAACGGCGCTCGCGACCTAGCCTTTGATGCGGTCTTTGGTCTTTCCGGGCTTTGCATTCTTCTCCAGGTGCTCGATGATGGATCCCGCAACGTCCTTGCCGCTCGACTTCTCGATGCCCTCGAGACCCGGCGAGGAGTTCACCTCCATGATGACGGGTCCGTGATTGGAGCGAAGCATGTCCACGCCCGCCACGCGGAGGCCGAGCACTTTCGCGGCGCGGACAGCCGTGCTTCGCTCGATGGGGGTGAGCTTGATGGAAGAGGCGCTTCCTCCCCGGTGCAGGTTGGAGCGAAACTCGCCCTCCGGTCCCTGACGTTTCATCGATGCCACGACCTTGTCGCCGATCACGAACGCCCGAATGTCGGCCCCACCCGCTTCCTTGATGAACTCCTGCACGAGGATGTTCGCATCCAACTGGATGAACGCTGCCATCACGGACTCCGCCGCCTTGTCGGTCTCGGCCAGAACGACTCCGATGCCCTGAGTTCCCTCGACGAGCTTGATGATCAGAGGCGCCCCGCCGACGACTTGGATCAAGCCCTCGATATCCTTGGTGGATCGGGCAAAGCCCGTGACCGGTAGTCCGAGACCGGCGCGAGCCAGCAGCTGGAGCGCTCGGAGCTTGTCGCGCGAGCGCGAGATCGCCTGAGAGGTATTGAGAGGATACGTGTGCATCATCTCGAACTGACGCACCACCGCCGTCCCATAGAAGGTGTTCGAAGCGCCGATCCTTGGGATCACGGCGTCGAACTCCATCGCCTGGCCGGCGAGCAGCACCTGCGGCCGATTCGAGGTGACGTTCATGTAGCATCGCGTGTAGTCGACGACGCGAACCTGGTGCCCTCGTTGGGCGGCAGCCTCCCTGAGCCGCGTCGTCGAGTAGAGCTTGGGGTTTCTGGACAATATTCCGATCCTCATTGGGATCTCCTCTTCTTCTTCTTCTTCTTCTTCGGTACGAGCTCAGGAAATAGATAGGAACGCCCAGGATCGACGACGAAGCGCCTTCGAATCGCCTCACGTCCGAGCAGCATCCGGAAGCCCATGGCGTCGCGGGTCGTGAGGGTGAGATCGATCGGCCAACTCTCCGCGCCAAGCTGGACCAGAGTCCGGATGATGGGCCGATACTCTCGGTGGCCGCTCGAGCTCTTGACATGACGATGCTCATGCAGCTGCGCGACGCAATGCACGGTGGTCCTCATTTCGCGCTGCACGGGGTGGACTGTAAACCGCACGTAGTCTCGCCTGCCGCGTGAAAAGACCTCGATGTCGAAGGCGTGCAGGGACGAGCTCCGTGCTCCGGTATCTACCTTCACCTTGATTCGCGCGATGTCGAGCTCCGGCAGCCCGACCCACTCACGCCAACCGATCTGCCCGAGCTCACGCAAGACTCAACCCCAGTCATTCAGGAAGGCGGCCACGATGAACGCAGCGTAGCACGTCAGAGCCAACAGCCCCTGGTTGCGTGTCACGCGCCAATTCGATTTGACCATGTACAGGAGCCCCAGGCTGAAGAAGATGAGCATGGGGATGGTTTGTACGACGCTCGACTCCGGAACTTCGAGAGGCCGTACGCTTCCGGCAAGCCCTAGGACGAGCAGCACGTTCGCGATGTTGCTTCCCATCACGTTGCCAACGACCATGTCGCCGTTGCCTCGTCGCGCCGCGGTGATCGCGATGACGAGCTCCGGCTGGGTCGTCCCGAGTGCGATGAGGGTGAGCCCGATGAGGTTCTCTGGAAGACCGAGCTGCCCAGCAGCCCAGACGGCCTCGTCGACGAGGAAGCGGGCACTGACGACGACAGCCGCACAGGAGAGTGTGGCCGCAACGATTTCGAGTACGAGCCTCGATCGACCTCCGCTTCGCTCTGCGCGAGTGATCTCGACCTCCTGGGCGGAGTCACCTTTTCGTCGCCGAAGACGGCGGCGTAGGAACGTCCGCGCGCGATCGAGGTCGAAGAAGAACTCCATGAAGTCCGCGAATCGCGCCTCCGTCTGCTCGCGGTCGGTTTGGGCAGCAAAGACGATGTATCCGAGATAGATCAGCACGAACGCGATCGCCTCCATCTGGCTGAGCTCGTTGTCGAGCACGCTGAGGAAGAGCAGCGCCGCTGAGGCAACCATCACGAACCCATCGCGATCGTGCATCCGCTGGGACGTGGCAAAGGGTCGGACGATTGCCGCAGCTCCCATGATGAGGCCGATGTTGGCGATGTTGGCGCCGACGACGTTGCCCACAGCAAGTGCCGAGTAACCGCTTGCTGAGGCGGACACCGACGATGCGAGCTCCGGCAGCGAGGTGCCGACCGAAGTGATCGTCAGGCCGATGATCAAATCCGAGACGCCTAGGCGGCGGGCGGCGCGACCGGCGAACTCGACGAACCAGTCGGCGCTCTTGACGAGCACTACGAGCGAAACCAACAGGATGAGTACGTGGCTAAGCACGAGGCTCTCCCTTCTTCGCTCTCGATGCAAAGCCGAGGACGACGGGAACCATCACCGACGTCAGAATCGAAACGATCACGGTGCCGGACAGGAATGTGGACGGAACGATGCCTGCCTTGAGTGCGGCGTAGGTCGTCGTGATCGGGATCGTGAGCTTCGCGGTGGAGGCGAGTCCGAAGATCGCTCGCTCGCGGCTGCTGACCCCGAGCCGCCCGCTCGCGAGGTAGCCGCCGGCAAACTTCGAGAATACGGCCGTGGCAACGAACGCGGAGACCGCCAAGGTGCGAACGTCGGGTTCCAAGAAGATCGTTAGATCGACCTCCAACCCGACGACGAACAAGAAGACCGGGATGAACAGCGCATATCCGAGGAGATGGAGCTTCTCCTGAATGACCTGAATGTCGCTCGCCGATGCGAGCGCGAATCCGACGAGGAAGGCCGCGACCACGGCGGGCACATCCAAGCCGGTGAACAAGAACAGCACGACCAACAGCAGGGCCAAGGTGAATCGCACTCGGCGCTCTGATTCTCCTTTGGCCGGCGCGTCGAAGCGGGAAAAGGCGTAGCGGACGATCTCCGGGACGAACAATCGCAGGAACGCGACGAAGCTGACGACCAGGCCGACCAGAATCGGGAGGGAAAACCGAGGATGCGGGTCGACCAGTTTGAGCAGGATGAATGCGAGGAGCGCGCTGCTCAGCTCCCAGAGCACGGTCGCAGATTTCAGGCGAACCCCGACCTCCTGCGCCCCCAGTCCGGTGTGCTCGGCGAACGAAAAGACGAGCAGAATCGATGTCGACATGAACACGGAGGCCGTCAGTAGCGACCCCGGCCAGCCGAGT
>CBDUCC010000188.1:0-7481 GCA_965365555.1 uncultured Myxococcales bacterium
TCTCCGCTTCAGACCGCGTACGAGCTCCAAGACGAGAGCGGGTTCTCAAGGGAGCTCGTGGTCGCGCAGCGCGTGCGCGTGCTTCGAAGCCTGGAGCGATCGCCGGCGCGTCGCTTCATTCCCTGGGGGTGGCTCGCCCAGCCAGCCCTCGCCGCCGTTCTCGTGCTGGCTGCACTAGCCTGGTCCTCGCTCGACGTGGATCGAATCGCCGCCGGTCGCTACGCCCTCCTTCACGCCGAGCGAGTCGTCGCCGAAGGCACCCGCAGGAGCCATGTGGTCGGCTACACGAGTGCTGAGCTGCTCTTTCCGGGTTACATGAGCCGGCAGAACGCATCAGCTCCGGATGCCGATGAGCTCGTGGTGCCGCGTGGCACCGCCATCGAATACAGCATCGAGCCGATTGGCGATGCCGCACGCGTCGTCGTCGAGCTTCCCGGTCGACACGTCGAAGCGGATCGCGCCGGGGAACGCTTCGTCGCCTCCTTCGTAGCCGACACCGACGGTCCGTTCGAGATTTTCGTCGAGTCGACGCGCGGGGAACGCCGAGTGGACTATCGTGCTCGGTCGATTCGCGTCGAGGTCGATCAGCCGCCTGCTGTTCGACTTGCTGCGCCGGACAAAGACCTGGTGGCCGAGGCGCGTCAGCCCATCATGATTCGCTACGGTGCTTCGGACGACTACGGGGTTCAAGAGCTGACGCTGATCATCAAGCTTCCCAACGGCGAGCACCTACGCCGGCCGATTGTCACCTCGGCCGATGACCTCGATACGGAGGTCTTCGGCGAAACCGTGATCCGGCTGGAGGAGTTTTCGCTGGCGCCGGCCGATGCCGTCACCATCTGGCTCGAAGCCAAGGACGGAAACCGCGTCGACGGACCGGGCGTCGGCCGCTCGGCAGAACGGACGTTGACGCTTGCATCCGACATCACTCGGCGACGAGATCGAATCATCGAGCTCGAGCAGATGCTCGACAGCTTGCTCACGACCCTTGCCTATCGTCTGGAGCAGCCTCTTCCCGAAGGCTACGACGAGGCGTCACGTCGGCGTGCCTACGCCAACGGCCATTACCAGCGCATTGCAGGACTCCTCGCCCGAGTCGGCGACCATCCGGGTCCGCGAACGGTCGCCCTGCTGCTCGACATGAGAAAGCGTCTTGCTCGCGCGCATCAACGAGAAGCCGCAGCCTACCGGTCAGCCAACCAGGCGAGCGCCCGAAAGCGATTCGATCGGACCCTGGTGCAGGAGCTCGAAAAGGACACGCTGATCGTGGCGGACCTCATCAGTGAAGCCCGCCTCAACGACGCGGCCGAGATCGCCCGAGAGATGCAGCAGCTTCGAAGCGAGATCGCATCGCTGATCGGCGAGCTTCGACGCGGCCAGACACCGGAGCTAGAGCGTGCGCTGATGGCGGCGCTCGATCGAGCAGAGCGCAGGATGCAGGCACTCCGCCAACAGCTTCGAGAGGCGATGCAATACGTGCCCGGGGAGTTCGTCAACCAGCAGGCGCGACAGGCAGGGACTTCCACCGATGCTCTGGCGGATGTGCGAGAAGCGCTCGCCAATGGGGATCTCGACGCAGCCGAAGCTGCGCTGACTCGACTCGATCAGATGATCGAATCCATGACGCAGGCGCTCGCGCAGAGCGAGGATTCCCTCGTCGAGGCGAAGTTTGGACCCCGAGAACGCGCCCTCATGGAAGCGATGGATACGATCCGCGACCTGGAGGTCGAACAGAACCGAATGGCGGATCGAGCGCGGCGAGTCGGTGATCGCGCGCTGGAGCGTGCGGGCGGCGGCCGCGGCGACATGGATGCCGAAGCTCGCGAGAGCCTCGAAGAGATCGCCGAAGACCTGTCCGGCCTCCTAGGCGACATCGATTCGGCGGCGCTCGGTCCCTACGAGAGCAGCCTTCGCACCCGCGCCCAAGAACGCCTGGGTGATTTCGGCAAGGCACTCGAAAGCGGCGACGTCGGCGAAGCGATGGCCATGGCCGATCGCGTCGCGCAGGCCACCAATGCACTGGCCAAGGATCTCGAGCTGTCGGCGATGATGTTCCGGGGACGCGCTGGGCGGACTGCGGAGGCAGCAACCAAGGCACGAGAAGCGGCCGCGCGCGCACAGGACTTGCAGAGTGCGGCGCGCGGTGCGGTTCCCGATATCGCTGGTGCGCTGACCGAGAATGAACAAGAGCAACTCGGCCAGCAGTCGGCCTCGCAGCGGCAAGCTCGGCAGGCCGCCCACGGTCTGGCGCGCCGGCTTCGGGAGGAGGTAGGCGGCGTCCCCGTCTCCGAGCAGACGGCTGAGCAGCTCGAGGCGATCGAGCAGCCGATGGAGCGGGCAGCGCAGGCGCTCGACGAGGGTAACCCGGTCGAAGCACAGAAGCAGCAGCAAGCAGCCGCCGATCAGTTGCGCCGGCTCAGGCAGAACCTCGAGTCGCAGCAACGCCGTTCCTCGAGCGGATCCAAGGGCGAGGAATCCGGGCGAGCCTCGAAAAAGGACCAGCGTGTGGAGATTCCCACTGGGCGATCGAAAGCCGACGATCTCGCTTGGCGCCGACGGGTGCTCGACGCCATGAACGGTCGTTCGCCGAGAGGCTACGAAAAAGCCGTGGACGACTACTACGAGAGACTCCTTCGATGATTCGGTGCGCCCTCTTCATGCTGTTTGCCGCTCTCGCATCCGTCGCGGCACCCGTCCCCGCCCAGACCTCCACCGAATCGGACGTCCTCGAGCTGCTCCAGGCCGCACTCTCCGCAGGCGAAGGTGTCCCGGCCCGCGCGCTTCTCGATCGCTATTTGGAAGAGCATGGAGCCTCCCCTCGAACCGCAGAGCTCGAGATCCTGACGAGCTACTACACAGGCGACTACGAGGCGGCCGCCAACCGAGTCTTGGCACTCCGTGAGGACCCGCGATCGCCTGCCGACCTAGGGAGCTTCGCAGACGTCATCCTGGACACCTACGAGACGACGAAGGACTACGAGGTTTTCCGTCACGAAGACTTCGAGGTCCGTTACGCGCCCGGCGTGGACGAGATTCTGGTCCCGTACGCGATCGATACCCTCAAAGCCACGGCCGATGCGCTGAAGGAAGAGCTCGGTGTCGAGATGGTGAGTCCGGTGAGGCTCGAGATCTATCCCGATGCCGACTCCCTGGCCCGAGTTTCGACCCTGTCGGTGGAGGCGATTCGTACGAGCGGGACAATCGCTCTTTGCAAGTGGGGTCGGCTGATGATCGCCTCACCTCGCGCGCTAATGCACGGCTATCCCTGGCTCGACACGATCGCGCACGAGTACGTCCATCTATTGCTGACGAAGGCCACTCTCGACCGGGCGCCCGTATGGCTTCAGGAAGGGGTCGCAAAGTTTCTCGAGACCCGATGGCGGGAGGACGAGGCCCGACTCCCGGATGATCCGGCTTCGCGCCGACTCCTGTACGAAGCGGCGATGACCGACGAGCTCCTCGACTTCGATCAGCTCCATCCCTCGATCGCGCTCTTACCAACCCAGAAAGCCGCCTCCTTGGCGTTTGCGCAAGTCTCTTCGTTCGTCGCTGCCTTCTACGAAGAGCACGGCGCGCAAGGGCTTCAGGATGTGCTCGAAACCGTGTCGAACGGACAGGACGCGAGGAGAGCCCTCGCAAGCGTGGCCGGTGTGTCTTGGAAGACACTCGAAGGTCGCTGGCGGGACGGTCTCGCCGACGGCCCGCAAGTTCCACGAGCGCGGCTGTTGCATCGATACCTGAGCAGTGAGGCGAGCGAACAAGACGAGGTCGCGAGCGTCGAGCTGGAACGTGCTCGGAAGTTCTTGAGACTTGGCGACCTGCTTTGGGCGAGGCAACGCGCTACGGCCGCGTCGGTCGAGTACGGCAAAGCGCACAGGGCTGCTCCCGGAGACCCGGTGGTCGCATCACGCTACGCGCGTTCAGCGATTGCGGGCGGGCGACCTGAGGATGCGATCGAGCCCTTGACGATGACCTTGCTACTCTACCCCATGCACGCGCCCGCTTTGTCGAGCTTGGCCACCGCCGAGTATCGGGTCTCGCATCCAGCAGCCGCGGAGAACGCCGCATATCGCGCCATCGCTCACAACCCATTCGATCCGCAGCCGCACTGCATTCTCTCGAAGCTCGCCGTTCCGCAAGCAGAGCACGAAGGTCATGTCTGTGCGAAGCTCGGTGGTATGCGCGAGTGATGTGGCAATTTCACCCGGCTGGCGCTAGAAGGACCCCGTGAACGAACCAGCTCGCACCAGCCCGCCCTCGCCGCCTGAAGGCTCCGATTCCGACGTGGCGCGCGTACAGGGGCTCGCCGCGGCTCGCGACGAGATTCTGTCTCGGCTTCGCCAACGCATCATCGGTCAAGACGAGGTGGTGGAGCTGTTGTTGATTGCCCTCTTCGCTCGGGGGCATGGACTTTTCGTCGGCGTTCCTGGGCTTGCGAAGACCCTGCTGATCACGACGCTGGCAGACGCGCTGTCGCTTCACTCCAATCGAATCCAGTTCACCCCGGACCTGATGCCGAGCGATGTGACCGGTACGGACGTCCTCGAGGAAGATGCGACCAGCGGCAAGCGACACTTCCGCTTCATTCCTGGCCCAGTCTTCACGAACATTCTCTTGGCCGACGAGGTGAATCGCGCACCCCCAAAGACTCAGGCTGCGCTTCTTCAATCGATGGCCGAGGGACAGGTGACTGCGAGCGGCAACACTTACGTCCTGGAACAGCCATACCTCGTGTTTGCAACTCAGAATCCGATCGAACAGGAGGGCACGTATCCGCTGCCAGAAGCCCAGCTGGACCGCTTCCTGTTCCAGATCGACGTTCGGTACCCGAGCCCTCAGGAAGAAGTCGACATCGTCAAACGTACGACTGCGCCCATGGCAACGACGATTTCACCCGTCTTGTCAGCCCACGAGATCATCGACTTTCAAGATCTCGTTCCGCGGGTTCCCGTGGCCGACCACGTGGTTCAGCATGCAGTCGCCTTGGTGCGAGCCTCGCGACCCGAAGAGAGCAGCGCCTCGGATCTCGTTCGAAGGAACATCGCCTTCGGGGCGGGGCCACGCGCGAGCCAGGGCCTCATCATCGCTGCCAAGGCCCGGGCCGTTCTCCACGGCCGCTATGCTGCGGAGGTCGATGACGTTCGCGCCCTGCTCGAACCCATCCTCATGCACCGCCTGGTCATGAACTTTCGCGCCGAAGCGGAAGGCGTCGGGCCGTCCGACGTGATCGCAGACATCAAGCGAAGCCTCGAACCGTGACCCGCGTGCTGGAACCGGAGCTCGCAGTTCGGCTCGCCGGGCTCACGCTACGGTCGAAGCGAACGGTCGACGGTCTGCTCGCCGGCATGCACCGAAGCCCTCACCGAGGCGCCAGCGCGATCTTCAAGGAGCACCGTGCGTATAGGCCCGGTGACGATCCCCGTTTGATCGATTGGCGCGCCTACGCACGCTCGGATCGGTACACGATCAAGCACTTCGAACACGAGACGCAGCTTCGGGGCACGCTCGCCCTGGACATATCGGCGTCGATGAATTGGGGAAGCGGAGATCTGAGCAAGTTGGACTACGCGGCAACCTTGCTCGCGGCGCTTGCCTATGTGCTGACGCGGCAAGGCGACGCCGTCTCCTTGATCACGTTCGACGACAGCGTTCGGGCGCGTATTCCCGCTCGATCCGGACCGGCGCATCTCGACTATCTCATGCGCCACCTCGCTCTGCCCACCAAGCGCGCTGGCGGGACGGCGCTCCACGCATCCCTCGACAAGCTGGTCGAGCATGCGGGCCGAATGGGCCTGGTCGTGATCGCCAGTGACCTACTGGATCTGGATCAGGACGCTTTGGACCCGGTCGCTCGCATCCAGGCGCGCGGCCACCAGACCGTCGTCCTCCACGTCATGGACCCGGCTGAGCTCGAGCTTCCCTTCGAACAGCCGATGCGCTTCGAGGGGGTCGAGGGAGAGCCGTCCGTCGAGGTCGACCCGAAGGGGATTCGACGCGCCTACCGCGAGGCAATCGATGCCTTCGTCGAAACCAGCCAGCAGCGAGTGGTCGCCGCCGGCGCTCGCTACATGCTCGCTCGGACGGATGCGCCGCCCGAGCACGTGCTCCTTCAGCTTCTCCGCGACCGCTGAGTCATGGGTTTCGGTCTTCCCTGGGCGTTGATTGGACTGTTGGCGGTCGGGGTTCCGATCCTCGCCCATCTGCTACGGAGGCAGAAGCTGCCTCGTCAGCCCCTCCCTACCGTCGCGTTCCTTCACCGAATTCACGCGACCCGTGCCACCCGGCTTCGCTTGGTCGACGCATTGTTGCTGGCAATCCGCATCGCCCTCGTCGCGGCGCTCGCCTTGGCCGCCGCGAAGCCCTACCGGGTCGTTCAGTCGAGCCTTCTCGACCGAGAGCACGCGCTTGCGATCGTCCTCGACGACTCGCTCTCGATGGCCGCCATGGATGAAGGGGAGACCCTCATCGAGCGGGCAGCGGAGCTCGCCACGAAGCATCTGCGGAGCCTGCCCGAAGGGTCCGAGGTCTCACTGGTCTTGGGAGGCGACGCGCCGCGTGTTTGGGTGAGACCCAGCGTCGAGCTCGGCATGATTCGGGACGCGCTTCGAACTCTGGAGCCTCGCTCGACTCGGGCTGGGGCGCTTTGTGCGGCCGTCCGCACGGCGGTGGAGCTGCTGCTCGAGAGCGAGCTCTCGGATCGCCGCCTTCTGGTCGTCTCGGATTTCACGCCCGGCGCTCGCGCTGACGAGTGTGAGTGGCCTACACGCGGCGTTAGCCTCGCGTTCGAGCAGGTGACGACCCGGATTCCGGACAACCGCAGGATCGCGTCCGTCGATGTCAGCGGGGACCGGGCGGCGCCCGGCGGGCTCCGTCTGGACGTCAGGGTCGACGGCTCGGGCACCAAAGATGAACAGAGGATACGTCTACGCGAGAAGGGACAGGAGACGCAGCGTGTGCCGGTACAATGGCGTGACGATCGCGGGGAAGCCAGCTTATCGATCGAAGGCGGCGCGGCCGATGCGGTCGTCGAGCTTCGCCTCGACCCCGACGACGCGTTGCCGGCGGACAACGTCCGAGGTGTCCTCCTCGGGTCCGACACCATCCACGTCCTATTGGTCGATGGCGACCCTCACCCCGACCCGCGCAAACGTGAGACCGCGTTCATTGCTCATGCGCTCGATGTCGCCCCTCGCGTTGGTCGCTCCTTCGCAGTCGAGACCTTGGATGCACAGGACCTCTCGGAAAGCGCGATCATTCGCTCGGACGTCGTCGTTCTTGCCAACGCTACCCTCGATGAGAAGTGGCTGCCGTTGATTCAGCGCTTCGTCGGTGGTGGCGGTAGCCTTTGGATCACGGCCGGCGATCGGATCAATCCGAGGGTCTACGGGAGCGTGCTCCGCGAGCTGCTCCCCGGTCGGTACACCGCCACCCGTCGGGAAGAGCGGCCGCCTCCTCGTTGATGGAGACCGTCAGCTCGATGA
>CBDUCC010000189.1:0-7429 GCA_965365555.1 uncultured Myxococcales bacterium
GGCTTTTCGCCCAGCATCGGTTGCAAGTCGCTCAACGATGCAGCGGTTTCCTCGAGCCATTCGCCGACCTCGCGCGAGACGGTGACGGAACCGGACTCCTGCGAGAGCAGGCGCTGCAAGAAGACGACGTAGCGCCGCATGTAGTACACGGTCACCATCGACAGCCCGTGGCCGACGAGGGCGTTGTTGGCGTCGTTCCACTCCGGGCGCTGAGTGTTGAGCCAGATGCCTCCGTCGAGCACGAAGTTGCCGAGCTTGCTCAACAGCGTGACGAGCAATTTCTCGACGAGGTTGACCTGGTACACCCTTCCAACGTCGTCGACGACCAGCTTCCCATCGGCACCCTTTTCGGCGACTCGTTGCTCGATTCGCTCCGCGCTGTGTACGTCGTACAAGACGGTATTCTTCGCATCCTCGAGCAGATCTTCGAAGGGCTTGATTCTGTACGGCACGTTCGCGTAGCTGAACACGGGTCGGCTCAACAAAGCGTGCAGACGTTGCGGATGGAAGCGATTGGAAAGCTCCAGCAACTTCAGCAGATAGATGATCTGGTGATCGCCCCAGTAGCCGATGTAGCTCCAGGGATCGTCAGGGTCTTCGATCTCCCAGTCGATGCCTTCTTTGGTGATGCGGTACGGGTTGTAACCATCGACCGTGGACGCGTTTAGGAACTTGGCGATCACACTTTCGACGAACTCGGGGAAGCTGAAGCTGAGCGCCTCCCAGTTCTGAAAGATGTCACGCCAATTGCCCTCGTAGGAGAGCAGCTTGTCGCCCCGTTCATCCCTCAGCTTGATCGCGAACTGATTCCAGGGGCGGCTCGGGTCGCCGTGGCGACGTCCGAACGTGATCGGTAGATACTCGAGGGTCAGTCGCTCGAGCTCCCGGTCACTCGTTCCCTCGACGGCGGAGAGCAGCTGACTGTAGTCGAGGGAGTCCGGGAGAGTAGCGAGCATCGCCTGGTGGCGCTCAAACAGCTCCCGGTTGAACATGCGAAGCGTCTTCCGGAAATCACGCAAGGACACACGGTACTGGTCGTCGAAAGTACCGCCACGGAGAATGTTGAAAAGTACGTTCGCATAGTGATGTGCGGAGACGTTTTCCTTGGCCGTCGTTTGAAATGCATCGCCACCGGCGACGATGCGCGCAAGCTCATCGGAGCCCTCATCGACCGATTGGCTGATCCTCTCGGCGAGTGCGGCCGGGTTCTCCAGTTGGCGACGCAGAGCGACCACGTCGGCCTGACTCTGCTCCACCTCGGCGACGAGTTGCCAGCGCTCCGTGGATTGCGGCGCAAGGCTGAACGAGGCGTGGGTGAGATAGGCCCCGCGAATCCCGCGGGTGTGGACCTCTGGTCTCACAAGTTCGCCGCGCTGGAAGCCGTCGAGCTGTTTCGCGGAGAGAAGCACCTGGTGTCCCTCGAGCCCGAGACAGAAGACGGTCGTCGCCCGAAGCGACTCAGAGGGTTCCGCTCTGTCGGTGATGGCCGAGTACAGCGTATACAAAGCGAGGTCCGTTCCCTCGACGAGCTCGTTCCACTTGTAGGCGTCGACCAGGTTGCTGGTGTTCGTCTGGGCGAATCGTGGGGTTCCCGCCGGCAGAATGTTCTGTAGGCCGTCGATGAGCTCCACCTCGGCATCCTGCGTGCCCAGGTTTTCGAGCTCGCATCGTCGAACGAAACCGTATCGATCGCTCGTCAGCCAGCAGTAGCGGAAGGTGAGCTGGAGATCATGATTCTGCTCTTCGAGGCAGAGCTTGTTGCCGAGCAGGTTCTTGTAGATGTTCCGGCGAATCGAGTAGCGACCCTGATGCGCGCGATTGAACGGCTCCCATTCACGTTGCTGCCCGTTCACGACGGCCCGAATCAGCGTCTTGCTGCCCGTGTGTGGCCAGCTCTCGTGGACCTTGTCGACGGTGATGTACGGAAAGAGCGCCGTCTCGGGCGACACCCGACCCGCGGTGACCCCCCCGGTCGAAGAGATGAACAGCCAGTGGTCCCAGGCAGACACGACGCTGACGAAGAACGGGGACATCCCATCGACGTCACGGATCGCGTAATAGCGCTCCCCTCCGAGAGTCAGAAACTCGCCGGATACTTGCTGATCGTCGCCTGAAGTTGGATTCATGGTGCGTGGGCGGACGGGTCGGTGGCTCTTCACGCCACCGACCCGTCACTAATGCCAAAACGATGCGACGCTACTCGAGTACGGTAACGATGTTGTCGTAGAAGTTGGCAGAAGGTTCAAAGTCCTTCGCCACCGTTTGGAATCCAAATTGTAGAATCTGCCCCTCCAGCGCTGGGTCCGTAAGTTCTAGCGAGACGGAGTAGCGACCCCACTCGACCGGAAGACTCGTCGTGTCGACGACGACGTTGTTGGTCGTCGCGAACTGGTTGCTGGGGTCGATCGTCTTGATGAACGCTTGTGCGGTGCTGGTACCCGACGGATCGTTGATGTTTCCACGTTTCGCATCGAAGCTGAATGTCAATGTCCGGCCGACCAACTCCGCCGGGATGGGCAGGGCTTGGGGGTACGGTTCCTGAAAGACGATCGTCTCGACCAGGTCAGTTCCGTTAAAGTGCCCCTCTGGACCATTGTCCTGGCAACACTCGTAGTTGCTGTACATGTTGAGCTGCTGAGCGCCCTGCTCAGCACCGCCTTGGTTTTCAGCGACCGCAACGATCTGCGGGCCGTTCGGCGCGGCAAACGGGCCGAAGCCGAACTTAGGGGTTCCGTCACCCTGCGCGACGTTTCCGAAGTAGAGCCAACCGTCACCGGAAAGCGCGGCTGGGTCCACAAGGCCGAGCGCCTCGAAGTCCTGCTCGTACACGACGTCGCCGGCCATGCCGCCCATTCCGGCTGCTCCGCCGCTTCCGGCGTCGCCACCCATCCCAGCTGCTCCGCCGCTTCCGGCGTCACCGCCCGAGCCTGCTTCGCCGCCAGACCCTGCAGTGCCGCCCATGCCGGCTGTGCCGCCCGAACCGGCGCTGCCGCCCGAGCCTCCACTGCCGTCGGAGCTGCTACCGCATCCGATGGCCGCCACCGAAGCAAATAAAATCGCTATCCATAGTTTCTTCATGTCTTACTCCTAAATCGTTTCCGCAAGCGAAAGATCGGATCGCTCCGAGCCCCCAAACCACTCATCCATGCTGCGCTACTCCTGCTATTTGGTGCGCACACTCAGTCCTTAGTGAAGTACAGATTGTCGATCAACAGCACGTCTCCCTGCTCACCGCCAGGTGCCGAGAAGATGAACGGCGACCGCGCGGTGCTCGGATCCCAGCCACGGTCAATGGCGTCCTGCAAGGGGATCTCGAGGAAGTGCCACTCTCCATCATTGGTATATCCATAGTCCCGTGGATCGAGGGTGACACCGACGGGCTCTTCTTCTTCGCCCGACTGTAGGGTGATCTCGAAGCCCGCGAAGGACGGGTCGCTCGACTTGAAGCTGACGAACATCATCGTCCATGCGGAAATGTCGATCGGCTCGAACCAAATGATGCCACCGGCCCAAAAAGGCGAGCCGTTGAGGGTGACCTCGTAGGAGAACCGTCCCTCGGCCCGATCTGTGGATACCGATTCAGAGAAGCTCCGGGTCGCAACCGGTTCGTCGACGTCGACCGCGAAAACGAAGTAGTCCGTCGTCACCGTGTTGATCAAAATCGAGTCTGAGCTGCCACCCTCGTAGAAATAGCCGACGTAGAGCCGTTCATCGCCGGGTTCGAATGGGTCGGGCGGAACGGGGGGAAACGGGTCGATCGGATCGCGGAGGCCGACCCCGAGCGCATCGTCCAAAGCGTCCGGGTCGGAATCGTCCAGCGGCCCGGGGTCCGGCGCGCAGGCGCCAAGCAGGCTCACGGCGAGCGATGCCAGTAACACGCTGCGAACGCATTGGGCTCTCAGAAACACAGGACCTCCCTGGCAAGGGTGTCGAAGCCGGTGCTCCGCACGGCCAGCGGGTTCCCGTTGGTATCTTCGGTCAAGACCCAGTCGCCCTCTGGCGCACCACCGAGATCGATGATTTCCAGGAATGCCAGGGTCGCGAGCCTTCGTGAAAAGGTTCCCGTCACGTCGAAGAAGACCGAGTCCGGAAAGCAGTCCAACACCCGTTGAAACGCGGTGATCGCCATCTGTCGAACGGTCTCCCGATCTTCGGGCGCGACCTCGTTCGCCAGATAGATGTCGCGAAGCTTGGTCGCCGTGTAGAACTGGTTCTCCCCGATGGGCACGTTCGCGAGCAGGGTCGCCCATGCGTAGAACGCGCCGGCATTGCCGCCGTCGGTGAGAATGTCGAACTTGGTGAAGTCGCCGATGTTGTACTCACGGAAGGGGTTGCGAGGATTGTTCAAGGTCACGTCCGACGGGTAAATGCCCTCGGTCTCGTCGAAGAGCTCGAATTGGATCCCGGTGATGTTCTCGCCGAAACGGTACTCCGCAGGGTCTCCACATGCGATGGCCGACACGGCGAGCGCTGCAGCCAGACACTTAGTATGAAAACTGCACATAGGTTTTGATCTCCCATTCGCGACCCTTCGAGCCGGCATTCAAGGGATCGAAGAGGTAGCGACTCGAGAACTCGTTCAAGTTGCGGAACTGCCCTCGCACCCCGAACCGAGTGGCTGCGGGCGCGTAAAGTGCGGGCGGCTCGTACGCGTAGGAGAGGTCGAGCATCACTTGAAGCGGAAACGTCAGGTTGAAGTCCTTGTGGTAGTCGTAGGGGCCCCAATCATCGAATTTGAGGTGATAGTTGATGTTGAAGGATGAATAGGTGAACCAGCCGTAGAGGCCGTACCGGGTGACGGTGCGGGCATCGTTGCCGTTGGCCTGCCCCTGCCCTGCGTAGAGCCAGTTCACCAGACGCATGTTGTAACGAAAGTTGGTGATCGTGCGAATGCTCACGTCCCAAAGGTTCCTCGCGGGCGCTCCGGACGGGAAGGCGAAGAGAATCAAATCCTGGTTGATCGCGACCGCAGCGTCCTGACTCGTCGGCAGAATCTTGTAGACGAAATCGAGAGCCACCGTCATGAGCGCATCCTCGCGCTGCGCGTTGTCCCAAGCCCACATCGGAGTCGCGGGCGTCGGATCGTAGCCGAGCAAGAACTCGAAGCCGTAGGTCTCGCGGTTCGAGCGGACCCAGAATGGGTCGTCGAGCTGGTTTCTGCCCTCGACCCCCGGGTAGTACGTCCCGGTCGTCGAATCGAAGAAGTCGGGAATGAAGGGGAGCGGACCCTCGAGCGGCTTCTGCAAGAGGATGTTGGGGCCGAGCATCACTTTGCCGAGGTAGTACCCGAGCCCAGTCGACACCGCCCAGTGGTTCCCTTGACCGCTCTCTTTCAGCGACCAGCCGGTGATGGTCATCGTCTGGTCCGCGCCGCCGTCGGCGACCAGGCCTCTGTAGCCTCCCTGCAGGTACCAGAAGAAGGGCGCGGCGTTGAGCGTGAGCTTGGCTTTTGCGCCGAGCGTATCGGCAAAGCGCACACTGTTGTCGAAGATGTAGTAGCCCGAATCCAGATAGGACGGGTCATTTGCCGGCCGCGCGGTTTCATACCTGTCCCCGATGAAGTTCGATCGCGCGGTGATCCCTCCGATCTCGAACTTGATTCGGCGGCGGCTGTAGCCGAAGAAGAGCGTGCTTCTGCGGCTCTTCGGCTGCGGGATCGCAGAGCTCGCAATCTCGGCCTGCTGTTGTGCGATGTCTTCCTGGTGGATCACGGCGAACTCGAAATCACCGAACTCGCGGTGGTACTTCGCCAAGATCGTCGGGTTCGCGCCCCACCAGAGCTGGGGACCGAACGCGACCTTCAAGCCTTCGATCTTGTCCTTGCCACTGAATACGACACCAACCGGCGCATTCGCGTTGTAGACGTCGATGTCATACTGCTGGTGCACCTCGGGATAGAGACCGAAGAAATCTCCCTCGTAGCCCCAGTGGTAGTGCCCTGGACCGCGAAAGAAGCTCTCCATCAGAAAGTACTTGTTGTCCCAGTCGAAGGCTGCCTCGTAGACCTGGAACCGATTCGAGCCGGTGAGCGCGAACACGTCGCCGTCCGGATCCCGAATCGCCAAGGGTAGGCCTCGGTTCTCGTAGAAGATCTCGTTGATCGGGTTGGTTGCCACGTTGCCGAGCCCGTTGACTACGATGTTGGCCCTGACCCCGGTGGTTGGCTTCACTTCGAAGCCGAAGTAAAACGATTCGGTGTGATCGAAGCGAGTCTCGTTTCGGACCGGCTCGCTGAGTTGCCGGCCGCCGGTCGTATACGTGTCGAAGTCGATTCTGAGAATGGGGCGGAAACGCTCGAGCTGAGCCAGCTTGGTTTGCGTATCCGCCGACATTCGCGGACCGATCCGGGAGAAGTGCATCCGGATCTTCTCGATGTCGGTATCGGAGGCATAGGGGTCGAGTTTAAAGGCCTCCTGCAACACGTAGTAGGCTGCCCGTGGATAGACGCTGTAGAGACCGCGTGAGTTCGGGCGCCCTTTGGAGGTAATGCCGAACCACTCCTCGTTCATGTTGTTCTGACCCTCCACGTAGTCGTGAGGGTATGCAGCGTTGCCCCAGGAGGCCGTGGTGTCGTGCTTATCGAGGTTGATCTCCTGCTGGTACTTCCACCAGCCGTCGCTCCATTGGAAGATCATGCCACCGATGGCGTTTTGCACCCTTCCCTTGCCGTAACTCTGCTCGTAAATCTCTTGCCATTGAGCCTGCAGGTAATAGGCCTGCGAGATCTGGTCCTCGATGCCCCGCTTCGCATCCCATGCATCCGAGCCGAACTCCGTGTACATGAACGGAATCCCAAGCTCCGTCTCGACTCGCTCGAAGATGTCCCTCGATGACGCGCCTCGGTAGACGTTGCTGCCGAACACGTCGATGTTGGGGCACTCCTTCTTGATGACTTCGATGAAACCCACGTCGCCGTTCGCGATGGCAACCGGGTGATTCGGATCGACGGCGTGAATCTGGTCTGTGATCTCGCCGAACAGAGAATAGAGATAGGAGGCCCGGGCATCCTCCTGATCTGCCTCGGGCAAATCTTCAATCTCGTTTGATTTCCAATAGAGACCGTAGTTGTTCTCATTGCCGAGGAGCCACATCAAGAGACCAGGCGTGTTCTTGTGCTCTTCGACGAGTGCGGCGATCTCTTCTTTGACGACCGTACGAAACCGCTCCTCCGAGTAGTCGACGGGGCTCACCCAGACGCCGTCGATCGTCATTCCATAGCGTCCCACGCTATGGTTCAACACGGTGTAGATGCCGTACTTCTCGTAGATGTACTCGATCCATCGGGGCGGGATCCCGACGTACTGGCGGATGACGTTGACGCCCATCTGCTTCAGCAGCGTCATTTCATCGTCGAGCGCCTCGATGATGATCTCGTCGGGCTTGCCCCAGAAGTCGTACGTGTAGTTCTGGCCGATGGGCATGTAGCCCC
>CBDUCC010000190.1:0-7418 GCA_965365555.1 uncultured Myxococcales bacterium
GCGGACCCGGAGCCCCGGGTCGGCGCCCTCGATTTCCAGCGCGAGCTTGTCTGCGAGCGCATCGAGGCGCTGCCGAACGACCGCGAGCGGTACTACAACCCGTCCGCCGAGAGCCTGCACCAGCAGGCGGGCCACCCGCCCAGGTCGAACCCAAGAAGACATAGGCCGCGCAGTCTACACGAAAACCGGGACAGGCTGCCCCCCTAAAACAATAGTATTTTCAGATACCTACAGACCTGAACGCGAATTTTGTCCTCGACAGGAGAGCGCAGACGCCGCGATCTGCGACGGCGCAGGCTCCGGCTCGCCAGCCTGGTCTCAAACCCCCCCTACTTAGGACGGGAACTTGGAAATTCGCGTTTGGGTTTGCAACCACATGGAATGGTTGCGGTTTCGGAGGCGGTGCGTGTCCCCTAGTTGAGCGTGCAGGTCGGGTTCACGCAATACTTGTTCCCGTCCCCGCTCGCGTCGAAGCATGCGAACCCGCCTGGGCACTCCACGTCGGTCTCGCAAGTGAGCTGACAGGTGTTGGACGCCGGGTCGCAGGTGAGCTCGAGGTTGTCTCGGTCGTAGCGCTCCTTGAGGATCCGCGTCTCGCAATCTTCGAGCGACTCGTCTTCGAGGCAGGCCTCTGGTTGCGGGTTGCAGTCCGTCTCGATCGCGCACGGCCAGCCGACGTCCTCGGTCTGAGGCGGCGCCGCTTGTAGGCACTCGAAGCGGATGCGTGCACCCGTGACCGGCGCCGAGTTCTCGGTAAAGCTCACGCGTTGTTGTTCCGGGTTGAACGTGCAGGCGCTCAGCGTTTCTGCCGTGAAGTCGTCGTAGAACCAGCCTTGGCCCGTGGGCACGCCGGCGCCTGGATCACTTGGTAGCTGCGTCACGCGGCAGACCTCGCGACCGTCCTCTGTTGCCACCGCTTCTGGTTCGCGGCCTCGGCCGGCCTCGGCGCAAGTCACACCCTCCGGCTGCACCTCGCGCACCTCGCAACCAACGAGATCATTCGAGTCGCGGTTGAGCGGTCGTGGAAGGCAGAGCTGGCGAAGTGCGGCTGCGATGCGGTCGACGATCGCGTTCAGAGCAGGTGCGTAGTCTTCCGCACAAATCGATTCGACGACAGTGCCGACGCCGGTGTTACCCTCCGCGAGCCCCTTCATCGTTTCGACGATGCGTCGCCCGGGCGCTGCGGCGCCGGAGCCGTCGGTAGCGATGCACGCGGGCGTGAGCTGCTGACCTTGAGTGTCCGCCTCTGCCGGATTCGGCGCCTCGACCATGGCTGCGGAGGCCAAAAGGGCGTCGTATCGCTCTTCGTCCGTCGCGAAATTCTCGCGGTCGAGCGCACTATCCTCGGGGATGCCCGTGATCGCGGCGAACACGACCTGACTCGGGTCCGACTTCAGGTTCGCGATTCCATCCACGTACCGCTGAACCTCTTGGAGTCTCTCGCGATGCTCCCAGCAGCGCAGGTTGAACTGAAGCTCTTCGGCCGAGGTAAACGGCCCCTGGAGCTCATTTAGATCGCTCGAGCGCTTCTCCACGTCGAACACGAGAGGGGTTGTCGAAGAGCAATCGTCCTCGTCTGTGATCAGAATGACCGCGAGCAGAGCATCGCTCCGGTTGAAGCCGCTGTTCGCCGGGTTTCCTCCGGAAGCCGGATCGGAAGCCAGAATCGCCTCGAGCTGCTGCTCGAAACCGCAGCCGTCGTCTTGCCCCGTGAGGCAACGAACGTCCTCGACCAAGTCAGCGGGCGTGAAGTTGGCTTCCGGGAAATTGAGGTACGTGGTGCCCTCCGGCGGGGTGATCGCATCGCAAGGCGTTCGATCGGATCCAGTGCCGCTCAAGCCCGAGGTCTGCATCAAGCCCGCATTGCCGTTTCCGTTGTTGCGGGTGCACGCGTCGGTCGGATTGAAGTTGACTCCGACTTGGGGAGGACTTGCAGGCGGTGTCTCAGGGAATGTTGAGAAGCCCATGTCCGGCGTGATGATGCCGACGTGAAGGCTCTCGATCGCCGGGAACTCGCCCACGGCTTCAGGTTCGGCAGCGCCGCCCGTCAACAAGAGGTTCACCAAGCGCGGCACCTGTTCCTGCAGTTTGGCCTGCTCGTCTCGCATCGACGGCGAATCGTCGATGACGATCAACAGGTCGAGCGCACGCTGCGGATTGACCGGCACGTTTTGCACGACGCCGTTGATGGTGCATGGATTGAGCGCATTGAGAGACCGTTGGCTGCAGCTGCTAACGGTCGCGATGAGCCCCACCATGAGGAGCAGAAAAGCAAAGCGAATCTTCATGTCTAGTCCCCCTACCCGACTCGCAAATCATACCGAGCGGGCGGATAGAAAGCCAATCAAACGGGAACTTTACAGCCAGAACCCCGATCAGCGCCCTGAAATCATGAAATTTTTTTCATTCGGCGGCCTCTGCTATGCAGAAAATGCGAGGTTTAAACGGATGCGCCGCGTTCTGGTCGTCGACGACGAAGAAAACATTCGGTTGGTGCTCCGCACCTTGCTGCGGAAACACCACTACCAGGTCGAGTCGGCCGAAAGCGCCGAGGCCGCTCTCGAGAAGCTCGAGCGCTTCGACCCCGACTTCGTGCTCGCCGATGTTCGCATGAACGGCATGACCGGAATCGAGCTCTGCACCGAGCTCAAGGCGCGCGCCTCGATCGCCACGGTGATTCTCATGAGCGCCTACGGGTCCACAGACCTCGCGATCGAAGCGATGAAGGCGGGCGCCTATGACTACATCTCGAAGCCTTTCAAGCAGGACGAGGTCCTGCTTGCGCTGACCAAGGCCGAAGAACGCGAATCGCTTCGTCGTGAGAACCGTGCCCTCAAGAACGCGATGCGCAAGGAGCAGAGCTTCCACGGGATCCTCGGCAAGAGTGAAGCGATCCAGCATGTCTTCGCGACGATCGACAAGGTTGCCGACTACAAGACCACCGTGCTGATCCAAGGAGAGAGTGGCACTGGCAAGGAGCTCGTCGCGCGCGCCCTGCACGAGCGAAGTTCTCGGAAGGCCAAACCGTTCGTCGCACTCAATTGCGGTGCGATTCCCGAGACGCTTCTGGAGAGCGAGCTGTTCGGCCACACGAGGGGCGCGTTCACGGATGCGCACGCGGACAAGAAGGGCCTCTTCACCGAGGCTCATCAGGGGACGCTTTTCCTCGATGAGATTGGCGAGCTTCCACTGGGGCTTCAGGTCAAATTGCTTCGCGTGCTCCAAGAAGGCAGGGTCCGCCCTCTCGGTGCAGCGCGTGACCATGAAGTCGATGTACGGGTCGTCGCAGCCACCGTGCGCGACCTCCGCCACGAAGTCGCCGAAGGACGTTTCCGAGAAGACCTCTACTACAGGCTCAACGTTTTGCAGATCAACGTGCCGCCGCTTCGCGATCGTCGCGACGACATCGTTCTTCTGGTGGAACACTTCATCGAGCGCAACAACGGACGACTTGGGACGCAGATCCGCGACCTCGCTCCACGGGCCCGAAAGCTTCTGCTCGACTACCCGTGGCCGGGGAACGTGCGCGAGCTCGAGAACACGATCGAACGGGCCGTCGTCTTGGCGGAAACCGAGATCATCGGTGTGAGCGATCTACCCGAGCGAATGCGGGAGCCCGCCGATCCCGTCGCAGCCAGTCTTTCGAGTGGCGAGCTATCCATCAAGAAGACCGCGCGATTCATGGAGGAAACCCTCATTCGGCGTGCCCTTGGGAAGACCGGAGGGAACCGGACCCAAGCCTCGAAGCTCCTCGAGATCAGCCATCGAGCGCTCCTTTACAAAATCAAAGATTATGGAATTGAGTAGCCGCCGAGGGATAATCGGGAATGGTGAGGGGAAGAGGAGCGTTCGTCCTGTGATGTCTTGTGTGCCGAGAGCCTTATCTGCAGCGTTTTTCTGCGTTTTGCTCGCTGCGGCGGCTGGCTGCGAAAAGAACATCCCGAACACCACCGTGAAGGACACGCCCGAGAATCGGGCCGTCATCAACTTCATGGAGAATTATCGCAATGCGGTGGAAGCCCGGGATGTGGGGGCCTTGCTCGCGATGGCCCACCCCCAGTACCTCGACGACAATGGCACCCCTGCGGGTGAAGATGACATCGATTATCGGGGCCTGCAGAAGAAGCTCAGCCGCTGGCGCGAGCGGGTCACCGACGTCCGATACGAGATCAAGTACCGTACGATTACTCGGGAAATGGACCGGGTCCTCATCGCCTACCGCTACAGCGCGAGCTTTCGCATCGCTTACGACGAGGAGGATCAGCGCTGGTCTCGCCGGATTGGCGAGAATCGGCTCGTGCTGCTGTACGATGACATCCAGAGCCGGTACTACGTCCTTTCGGGTATGTAAAACTTTGCGTTCTAGTTGAATTTGGGCAGCAACTCGCGCTACGATCGTGTCGATGACAAGCTGGAAACAGCGCAACTGAGTGGGGCCACTCACAAGTGACGAGACCGATGCGATTCGAGTGCGATAGCTGCAACGCCAAGTACAAGATCTCCGAGGACAAGGTCCGAGGCCGTGTCGTGCGGTTTCCATGCCGCAAGTGCGATCACAAGATCCTCATCGATGGACGGCAGCAGGATGCCGACGTCACGGTTCCAGCGGCCGAGGCGTACAACTATCAAGAAGTCACGCGAAGGTCGGAACCGGCGTCGCGGTTCTCGGCCCACGAAGCCGCAACCGCGCGTGCGCGGCGCCCATCGGCGCCCCCGCGTAGACGCTCGCCCTCCGTTCCGCCTCGTCGTTCATCGGCTGCATCGCGCCGGGTGTCTTCCGTCCCCCCAGCCGGGGCGACTGCCGTCAGCGCGGCCAGCAGCGCGTTCCTCGGTCAGCAGCAAGCACTCACACCGCCCTTGCCCCGCACCGCGGTTGCACCGTTCGGAGCAGGCACGGAGATTCCCGAGTGGCACGTCTCCGTCAACGATGTACCGATTGGTCCGATTCGACTCGAAGAGATGGGCCACAAGATCGATGCCGGCGCCGTCAGCGAGTACTCGCTCGTGTGGCGGGACGGGTTCGATGAGTGGCGACCACTTGCGACGGTTCCTGAGCTTATGTCGTTGCTGCTCACGCGAAGGCATTCCGGACCGCCACCGCGTTCGACGTTTTCATCCATGCCGCCTTTCGCCGAGACTCGCGTTTCGCTTTCGGACTCTGCGCCTGCCGCCGCGATTCCTGCGTCCATGCATGCTGCAGCGCCGGTCACCGACGAGATCCAACCGCTCGCCGATGCGCTTCAGCCTGACGACGAATACGAGTCCGGGCTCGACGCCCATTCGCAGCCAGCTGCGCCGTTCGCAGACGATCACTCGTTCGAATCCTCACCACAACTGGGTTCGTACTCCGGGCTGCCGCCGAGCCCTGACGACGAAGTGGCGATCCCGTCGGTGCCGCCCGAGCCGGCCGCAGTCGCCACAGCGCCGGACCATCGAATCTCGCTCGGTGTCTGGGCGCTGATTCTCGCGGTCATCGTGTTCGCCGGGGTTGCGGGGTTCCTGGCGTTCGAACGCTTCGGGGTGACGGATCCCGGGCTGTACGAGAGCTCCAGGCAGACCGCCGAGGCGGCGAGCGCGCAAGCGCAGCCCCCCCAGGCGACTGAGGAGACGACGGCGACCGAGACCGCAGCGGTCGAGCCCGAAGCCGCCGACATGACCGAGGCAGAGACGGCCGCGCAGTCCGAGGGCGATCCCGTCGCGGACCCGCCAAACGAGGAGCCGTCGGCCGGGGAGACCGAGGCCAGCTTGGTTCCGCCTCCAGATCCCAGCGATGATCAGCCGAAGATCGCGCCCGCTCGGTCGCCAAAGCCCAGGGCCCGCCGCAAGCCGCGTCCCGTCGCTACCGCTGCGAAGCCGGCGGCCCCGACGAACGAGGTCAGCGCAGCAGAACAGAAGATCCTCGAGGAGTTCGATTCGAGCACGGAGGCGGCACCTGCGCAGATCGCCGTACGAGAGCCGGATGGCGCGCGGAGCGGAAAGCCGGCGCTCGACGGAGACGCGGTTCGACAGACAGTGGCTGCCAACAAGCCGAAGCTTCAGCGCTGCTACGAGCGCGCGATTCGCGGACAGACCGCGTCCGCCGCCGTGCGCTTGGACGTCACCGTCACGGTCGCCCCGTCGGGCAGAGTGAAGAACGTGACCTCCACCGGCGATGGGCCGGGCGGCCTCGCCGAGTGCATCGAGGCATCCGTCCGACGCTGGCGCTTCCCCGAGTCGTCCGAGGGTGGTCCCGCCAAGTTCCCCCTCGTCTTCTCCGCCAACTGAGGCAGCCGTGCCGATCCAACCTCTGATCGACGAAGAGGCCATCGCGACTCGCGTCGCCGAGCTGGGACAGGAGATTACCCGGGACTACCTCGGCAAGGACGTCGTCCTGGTCGCAGTGCTGAAGGGCAGCTTCGTCTTCGCTGCCGACTTGGCGCGACACATCGATCTCGACGTTTCCATCGATTTTCTCGGTGTTCGGAGCTACGGCGACCAGCAGGAGTCGAGCGGGGTCGTGGAGATCACCACCGATCTCAGCCACTCGATCCAGGGCAAACATGTCATCGTGGTCGAGGACATCGTCGATAGCGGGCTCACCATCTCGTACCTCCGAGAGAACCTGGAGACCCGCCAGCCCGGATCTTTGAAGATCGCCTCGCTCCTGCACAAACCTGCGCGAACCAAGCGTCCGGTCGACATCGACTATCTGGGCTTCACCATCGACGATGTGTTCGTCGTCGGATACGGGCTCGATCACGCACAGAAGTTCCGGAATCTACCGTTTCTCGCGGTGGTCAGCGGCCCCGATGACTAGCCGGCGTATACTGCGCATGTGAGCGACGAAGAGCCAGTTGATCTATTCGATCGTATCCGGCGTGCCGTTACCGACATCGCCGGGGACGAGGCCAAGCCCCTCTTGGACGCCGCCGCGCGCTCCTTTGGCGGGACGCTCGAGCGCTGGGGTCGCAATCCGAGTCTTCGGCGTTTCATCGGCGGCGTCCATCACGACGTGCTCACCGGCCCCGGGGAGGACGTGGTGCTTTCGGCGAATCTCGGGGTGTCGGCGAAACTAGGAAGCCTGGCTCGGTTCTACGTCGACGATGCGGTCGCTGGGGAGTCTGAGATCGGGTCGACTGGGGAGGCGCGCACCGTCATTCGCGCGCCGGGGCCGGGGCTTCATCGCGTCGGCGTGAAGGTATGCAACGACCGCGGCGATGTGGTCTCCGATCTCGTCGGCCACCGTCTGCTGCAAGTCGCTAGTGGGCGCCCGGTCGTGCTAGTCGACGCAGAGCTGATTAAAACGGGGACTTCCGGTGCGCCTCCGCCCGAAGTCGCGCCGATCGGATCGTACTATGCGGATATGCAAGTCACTCGCGATGGGAACTACGTCTTCATCGCCGACGACAACCATGGCGGAACTAACGCTGGATTTGCTG
>CBDUCC010000191.1:0-7366 GCA_965365555.1 uncultured Myxococcales bacterium
TCGAATCTGCGGCGCTCCCGGAGCTCGACCAGTCGAGGGTCACTGCCCGAACACCGATCGCGGAAACCGCACTCGATGCCGTGGTGACCGCGCGCTTCGGTGATGGTTCGCCTGCCATGGTCGAGCACCGATACCGAAGCGGACGAGTGGCCATGTTTGCAACCACCATCGACGATGCCTGGACCGACCTGCCCTATCAGCCGGTCTTCGTTCCTTTCGTCTTGGATGCACTCGAGCGACTCGCCGGCCGCTCCCAGCATTCGGTGCGTCCCTACGAAGCGGTTTCACTGCCAGGCTCGACCGACAGTCAACGGATTCAAGTCGTGACGCCATCCGGTCGGACCGTGGACTTGTCTGAAGCGGACCGAGTCGCCTTTCGCGACACCGGCGAGATCGGTGCGTACCGTGTCCTCGTCAATGGCGTGAACGGCGAGCGCTTTGCCTTCGTGGTGGACGCGCCTGCGGAGGAGAGCGACCTCAGTCCGGGGGACCCACCCGCGGCACGGGGCGACGCGAGCGTTTCTACCGAGAGCGGATCGAAGGGCGCGGAGCAACCCCTCGGACCATGGATTTTCCTGATCGCCTTGGGCCTGGCCGTGGCGGAGCTCTGGTTACGTCAGGTTCGCCGTAGGTGAGCGACACGCTCGATCTTGTTGAGGTCGAGATGGGTACAGATGTGCTCCCAGTCCGAGCACTTGCTCGCAATGGCTTTCACCTCGGCAGCTTGACCAGCGCCGATCTCGATGAGCATCTGTGCACCAGGCACGGTGACCTCGGATGCTCGTTCGATGAGCGTGCGAACCACGTCGAGGCCGTCGTGTCCGCCAGCTAGCGCATTGGGCGGCTCGTAGTCGCGCACCTCCGCCTGAAGGCCCGGAATGTCGGCACCTCGAATGTACGGCGGGTTGGAGAGCACCAGGTCGAAGGAGCCCTCGGTTCCGAAGATGTTCGCTTGTTCGAAGTGGACACGGTCGGCGACGCCCAGGGCGAGCGCATTCTCGGACGCCACCGCCAACGCGGCGTGGGATATGTCGGTGGCCACCACGTGGACCAGCGGTCGCTCGGCCGCGATGCTGACCGCAATGGCCCCGCTGCCTGTCCCCACGTCTGCGACCCGCAACGCGGCGTCCTCCGCGATCACTCCCAGTGCATGATCCACCAGCGTCTCGGTGTCCGGCCTCGGAATCAGCACGTCTGGCGTGACCGAAAAGCGCCGACCGTAGAAATTGCGATGTCCGAGGATGTATGCGACCGGCTCCCGTTCCCGCCTTCGAATCAAGAGTGGGCGAATCGCATTTCGTTCCCCTTCGAGAAGCGGCCGGCCGAGGTCGAGATAGAGCCCGATTCGATCGATGCCGAGCGCCTCGGCGACGAGCAATTCCGCGTCGAGGCGCGGACTGTCGATGCCCCTCGCCTCGAAGTCCTTGGTGGCCCAGTCGAGGACGTCGCGGATGGTCCAGGTACGTTCGTTCACGGCCTAGCGGGTACGCACTCGCATCTTCTGCTTCGGAAGGGCACCCGCGCCAGCAAGAACCTGTTTCGCAAGACGAGTCAGCTCCGGTCGCTGTCCCTTTTGCACGAACGCAGCAACCATGTTCGGATCCACCTCGAGAAGTTGCTCCATGGCCGTGCGGGCGCGACCTCGCTTTTTCGTAGCCGTGTACGTGTAGACCTGTGCTCGAAGAAGCATCCCCGAAACTTGACCGAACTCCTTGTCGTCGGGGTCGTAGGTTTCGAGAAGCTTGCGGGCTTCCTCCGCACTGCCGGTCCGAGCGAACGATTCGGCGACGACGGCCGCATACATCGCCTTCGCTCTGGCCTGGGGCTGGCGGTCTAGCCGGATGTCATTGGCGAGCTCGCGCGCGTCGCGGGCACGCCCCGTCATGAGATAGAACATCGCGAGGTTCGCCCGAACGTCGTCCTGCACCAATGCGGGAGCCTTCTTGAGGTCGATCGCCTCGAGGATGCGAATCGCTTCGCTGGGATCTTCCTGAGCGACGAGCTGCGCCTGGGCGATCGCGTTGATCGCGTCCTTGCCCCCGGGGCTTTGACGCGCACGAAGCTGTTCGAGAGCGGCCAGGCGGCTCTCTTTGTCGGTCGCCCCTTTGAGAATCGCGGCGATGTCTGACGACTTTCGGGTGAGTCGCCAGACCCAGAGCAGGAATCCGAGCGCCACCAAGGTGAGCACCCCGGCGACGATGAACCCGATGTAGCCGATGTTCGGCTGGAGAATGCCCGCGATGACCCAAAGAACCGCCAGGGCCAGACCGATCAGGCCCAGCACCTTCCAGTTCATCGTAGGCTGCTCGATCTCCTCGAGCGCCGCTCCGATGTCCTTTGGAGCTGCGGTGATTTGCTTTTTCGGCTTCGCCACCATCGCGGGCTACCGCGCGCGCCTCGCAGCGGCAAGCCAACGCCCTCAAACATGCTTCCAAACGGCTGAAAAAGCTCACCAAATCCAAGCTGCCAGGGGGTCGCGTTGCCACCTCGGAGCCGCCTCCCATAATTCCAGGGATTGGAGGACCTGCGCTAAGCTCCGAAGCGAATCCGTGCGTAATCACTTGAGCTTTGTCGCGATTTGTGAATAAATATACTGAGACTGTATCTCGGTAAGGAACATTACGGGCATGAGCAGAAACAGACTGGGCGAGCTCCTCGTACGCGAGAAACGAATCAGCCTCGAGCAGCTTCGCGAAGCACAGAAGCAGCAAAAGGACGACAACGTGAGCCTCGGGTACGCACTCGCGAGGTTGGGTGCGATTTCCGATCAGGAGATCACCGACTTCCTGAGCGAGCAGTATCGGGTGCAGTCGATCGACCTCTCGGAGTACGAGATCGACCGCGAGATCCTGAAGCTGATCAGTCCTCAGGTCTGCGAGCGGCACAAGATCATCCCAGTCTCTCGCGCGGGCAGCTCGCTGATCGTTGCGATGGCAGATCCGTCGAATCTCAACGCGATCGACGATGTGAAGTTCCTGACCGGCTACAACGTGGAGCCGGTCGTCTCGTCGGAGAACGCAATTCTCTCGGCGCTCGAGCGTGCGTATGCGCAGCCGGAGATTTCCTACGACGACATCATGGAGGGCTTCGACGAGTCCGAGATCGAAGTCGCAACGGCGGATGACGACGACAACCTGCTCGATCTAGAGCGTGCCAGTGAAGACGCGCCGGTCGTGCGGCTCTGCAACGCCATTTTGCTGAATGCGATCAAGCAAGGTGCTTCGGACATTCACGTCGAGCCCTACGAGCGCGTGCTGCGCGTTCGGTATCGCGTCGACGGCGTTCTCCATGAAGAGATGACGCCACCGATCAAGCTCAAGAACGCGATCGCGTCCCGACTGAAGATCATGAGCTCACTCGACATTGCCGAGCGCCGCTTGCCGCAGGACGGGCGCATCAAGCTCAAGCTCGGCAAGGGCCGCGAGATGGACTATCGAGTCTCGTCGGTCCCGACGTTGTGGGGCGAGAAGATTGTCCTTCGTCTCCTGGACAAGTCGAACCTTCAGCTCGACATGACGAAGCTGGGCTTCGATCACAAGCCACTTTCCGACTTCCGCGACGCGATCCACCAGCCCTACGGCATGGTCTTGGTCACGGGTCCCACCGGTTCCGGTAAGACGACGACGCTCTACTCGGCGATGTCGGACTTGAACGACGTGGAGACCAACATCAGTACCGCCGAAGATCCCATCGAGTTCAACCTGATGGGGATCAACCAAGTACAGATGCACGAGGACATCGGTCTCAACTTTGCCGCCTCGCTCCGCTCGTTCCTCCGTCAGGACCCCGACATCATCATGGTCGGTGAGATTCGTGACTTCGAGACGGCCGAGATCGCGGTCAAGGCCGCATTGACCGGTCACTTGGTCTTGTCGACACTGCACACCAATGATGCGCCGAGCACCGTGACGCGTCTCTTGAACATGGGCATCGAGCCCTTCCTGGTGACGGCGTCCGTCAATCTCGTGTTGGCGCAGCGACTCGCGCGAAAGATTTGTCAGGAGTGCAAGGTCCAAGTGCCGACCGACGAACAGGTTCTGCTCGACGTCGGATACCCGGAGGACGAAATCCCGAACGTGATTGCCTTCCGCGGAACCGGCTGCAAGGTCTGTAACGATACTGGGTACAAGGGGCGTGTCGCCCTCTACGAGGTCATGCCCTTCTCGGAGCGACTTCGGGAGATCGTGCTTCAGGGCGGCTCGACCGCAGAGCTCAAGGACGAGATGATCCGCGAAGGTGTCTCGACTCTCCGCATGGCAGGCCTGGGCAAGGTGCTCCAGGGAGTGACGACGATCGACGAGGTCGTGCGTGTCACGGCGGCCGACTCCTAGAGCCTGCGCTCAGTTACGTTCCGGCAGAGCCTGTCAACCATGGACCGATCCTCGAGCGCCGCTCGACGATCGTTGATAGGACTATAGCCATTTCAGGAACTTAGTTGTCTTCAATGGGTTCCATGGAAAAGCTCGAATCCAAGTGACCTCTTGTGGCCCTACATCTCACGTCACGGATTGTCATGCATTCGCTCCGGTGGTAGATCCGGTCGCATGCGCATCAGCAACAGCTTCTCCGAAGGCGAGATTCAGGTTCTCGAATTCATCCTGCAAACCCTTCTGCGCGGCGGCACCCCCTCGATGGCGACGCGCAACAAAGACTTCGCCTCCGTGTACCGCAAGGTCATGACGATGAAGAAGCGCGTCGAAGAGAAGAAAGTTCAAGACAAGCTCTCCTCGTCCGTGGGAACGGTCGCCGCGGCCCAGGACGACGATCTGCAACGCAAGGCCGGCTGACCGGGTTGACTGGTTTGGGTCCGTCCCGTAAGCGCGGACGGCTATGGTGAGGCAGGTGATCGTCCTGCGCGGCGGACGCGTACTCGACCCATCGCGTGGGTTCGACGAAACCGCTGACGTCGTCATCGAGCACGGCCGTATCAAGGCCGTCGGACGCGACGCCGGAGCCACCTATCGGAATGGCGACGACGTCTCTGTGCGAGACCTCTCTGGCAAGTGGGTCTGTCCTGGACTGATCGACCTCCATGTCCATCTTCGGGAGCCCGGGCAGGAGTACAAGGAAGACATCGCCTCCGGTCTCGCCGCGGCGGCGGCGGGCGGGTTCACCGCCGTCTGCCCGATGCCGAACACGCGGCCGACCAATGACTCTCGGGCGATCACCGAGATGATGCTCTCGAGGGCGGACGAACACGGCGGCACACGCCTACTCCCCTTCGGTGCCGTGACGAAAGGCCAACGCGGTTCGGAGCTCACCGAAATGGCCGACATGCGGGACGCCGGAGCGATCGGCGTGAGTGACGACGGTCTGTGCGTCATGAACGCCGCCGTGATGCGCCATGCGATGGAGTACGCGCGTACCTTCGACCTTCTGGTCAGCCAACACTGCGAAGACCATCATCTCACCGAAGGGGCTCAGATGCACGAAGGTGCACGGTCGACACAGCTCGGCCTTCGCGGCTGGCCCCGTGCGGCCGAGGATGTGATCGTCGCGCGCGACCTCGTCCTCGCCGAGACGACAGGAGCCCGATACCATGTCGCCCACATCTCGAGCTTGGGTGCGGTGCGGCTCATTCGGGAGGCGAAATCGCGCGGGCTTCGCGTGTCGGCCGAGGTCACTCCCCATCACCTGCTTTTCACCGACGAGGCGCTGCTCAGCTATGACACGTATTGCAAAGTGAACCCGCCCCTTCGCGAGGAAGAAGACCGAGCCGCGCTCCGAGAAGCACTCGCCGACGGTACGATTGACTGCATCGCCACGGACCACGCCCCGCACAGCGATCTCGAGAAGGATTGCGAGTTCGAGGCAGCATCCGTCGGCATCAACGGGCTGGAGTCGGCGATCGGCTCGATGTTTCAGCTGGTGCGGGACGGCGTGCTCGGACCCCTTCGCTTCGTCGAGACCCTTTCGACGGCTCCTGCGCGCTTGCTCCCGGATTACGAAGGCGGAACCTTGCAGGAAGGTCGCCCCGCGGACGTGACGGTCCTCGATCCGGAAGCCCGATGGCTTCTCGAACCGGAAGCGCTACGCTCCAAATCTCACAACACGCCCCTACTCGGTCGAGAGCTGACGGGAAGGCCCGTCATGACCATCGTCGGAGGGACCGTCGTCCACGAGCTCGATTCATGACCAAAGAAGCACACCTCGTACTCGCAGATGGAACCCGATTTTCAGGAGGCAGCTTCGGCGCCGAAGGAGCAACCACCGGCGAAGCGGTCTTCACCACGGGCATGACCGGTTACGAGGAGGTCCTCACAGACCCCTCGTACTGCGGGCAGATCGTGACCATGACGGCGCCGCAGATCGGCAACACGGGGATCAACCTCGAGGACGGTGAGGCCAGAGCGCCCGCTCTTCGCGGCTTCGTCGTACGCGAGCGCTCGGCGACCGAAAGCAACTGGCGCTCCCAGGAGTCACTCGACGCCTACCTGAAGCGACACGGGATCATCGGAATCACCGGGGTCGACACTCGCACCCTGACTCGGCACATCCGTGACGCCGGAGCGCAAATGGCGGCCGTCGGCACCGAAGACCCAGCGACATTGCACGATCGCGCGAAAGCCGCGCCACCGATGACCGGACAGAATCTGACCGGCGAGGTCACCACGTCTGCGGCGTACGAGTGGACGCAGAGCAGCGGGGTGTGGGCGAAGCAGCACGACGATGCGCGCCCTTGGCACGTCGTTGCGATGGACTTCGGAGTGAAGCTCAACATCCTTCGATGCCTGGTCGACGAGGGCTGTAAGGTGACTGTGGTCCCGGCGACCGCAAGCGCCGAGGAAGTGTTGGCCCTCGATCCGGACGGCATCTTCCTGTCCAACGGCCCAGGCGACCCTGCCGCGGTCGAAGGGGGAATCGCTACGGTCCGCGAGCTGCTCGGAAAGCGTCCGATGTTCGGCATTTGTCTCGGGCATCAGCTCATGAGCCTGGCGCTCGGCGGATCGAGCTACAAGCTCAAGTTTGGCCACCGCGGCCTGAATCAACCCGTCAAGGACCTCAAGACCGGTCGCATCGAGGTTACGACCCAGAACCATGGTTTCTGCGTCGACGTCGAGTCGTTGAAGGGGCGGTGCGAGCTCACCCACCTCCATCTGAACGACGGCACTTGCGAAGGTATCGAGCACCTCGAGACGGGGGCGTTCAGCGTACAATATCATCCGGAGTCTGCAGCGGGCCCGCACGACTCGCGATACCTCTTCAGGCGGTTCACCGATGCCATCGCCCGAGCACGCAGCTGACCTCGAGCGCGTCCTGACGCGTGCGGCCCGTGAGGCCGAAGGTAGTAGCGTCTGGTTCGGTGCCGGACTGCCGCAGGCGCTCCAGGCCACCTTGGGAGCCGCGGGCCTGAAGGTCGGTGGCA
>CBDUCC010000192.1:0-7322 GCA_965365555.1 uncultured Myxococcales bacterium
TCAGCTTTCGATCGGTCAGTTGGTGGCTGCCGAGCTAATCGTCACGGCCGTCGTCGCTTCGATCGCGAAGCTTGGCGGCAAAGTCGAGGTCTTTTATGATCTCGTCGCTGCCGTGGACAAGCTCGGCGAAATCTTCGACTTGCCGCTAGAGCGTTCGGGCGGAGAGACCCCTCCGAGGGGCGGCGACAATGGCGGCGAGCTCGTCCTCGAGGACATCGAGCTCGAGCTGGAAGAGGATGGCCAAAGCCCCTCGATCTCGATGCACCTCCGGCCTGGCGAGTCGCTTTCGCTCACAGGCGCCGAAGAGCGGTTGACCTCGCGTTTGGTGGATGCCGTGTTCGGCCTCATTCCGCCACGCTCCGGGATCATCGAGATCGACGGCCGCGATACGCGTGACCTCGCGCTCCACGAGGTTCGGAGCCGCATCGCCGTGGTCCGAGGGACCGAGATCTTGCCGGGCTGCATTGGAGACAACCTTCGAGCGGGCAATCCCGATCTCAGTGCGGACCAGGCTTGGGGAGCACTGGCCCACGTCGGTCTCGAGGACTGGGTAAAAGACGCTCCCGACGGGCTCGAGACGGATCTCCTCGCCGACGGTTCGCCCCTCACCCGCACGCAAGCGTTGGCCCTCACGATTGCACGCGCGCTTGCCGGTGGGCCATCCGTGCTCGTCCTCGACCGTACCCTGGACCAGGTGAGCCCGGAGGAGCGGGTGACCATCTTCGACGCCCTCGCTGCGCCGCGTGACGTGTCCATCCTCATGATCTCCGACGAACCGGAGCTCGTCGACCGGACGGACGCCAAGATCGAGCTCGACGGGACGCATCCGGCCCATGGAGAAGCGGCATGAGCGATTCGCGGTATCCACCCAGCGCCTGGACCGGATTCGAACACGATCGACTTCCGGCTGGGCTCGAAGTTGCTTCGCCTCAGCGGGCGGGGTTCATTGCGAAGGTTTTGGTCTCCGTCTTCTTGGCGTTTTTCGTGGCGGCTCTGTTGGCCCCCTGGACGCAGAACATCCGAGGCAGCGGCCGGGTGGTTGCGTACTCACCCGACCAACGACAGCAGCCGATCGAGGCAACGATCTCGGGGCGCGTCTCGCAATGGTTCGTTCAAGAGGGGTCCCAGGTGAAGAAGGGTGACCCGATCGTCGAGCTTGCCGACAACGATGCCAACATCCTCGATCGTCTCGGCGTGCAACGCTCCGCAGTCGAGATTCAGCGCATCGCGCAAGGTCAGAAGTTGGAGACGCTCAAGTCAAGGGTGGAGTCGCTTCGACGTTCGCAGCTTGCTCAGATCAACGGTGCCGAAGCGAGCATTGCCATCGCGCAGCAGGATATTGCGGCCGTTCGGCAGGAGCTCAGTGCTGCGGAAGCCGAGCTCGAGACCAATCGGCTCAACCTCCGTCGGCAAATCGATCTGCGTCGCGACGGCCTTGCATCCCAGCGAGAGTTTGAGCTTGCCGACCTGGCTGCCCGCCAGAGCGAAGCCAAGGTAGCGTCGGCGCAGGCCAAGCTCCGAGCCGCGAAGAACAAGCTCTCCCAGAGTCGCGCCGCGCTCCGACGGGTCGTAGCCTCAGCCGAGGCGGAGATCGAGAACGCGGAGGCCGGGCTGCGAAGCGCAGAGACCGAGGTCGCCTCCGCGAACGCCGGGCTCGCACGACTAGAGGTCGACATCGCGCGGCAGGAAGCCCAAATCATCGAGGCTCCCATCGACGGCACCATCCTCCGGGTCGTCGGTCGGCTCGGAGGAGAGCAGGTTTCGCGCGGAGAGGTTCTCGCGATCTTGGTTCCGCTGACGGACGACCGCGCCGTCGAGCTCTATGTCGATGGAAACGATGCGGCGCTCATCCAACCTGGACGCGAGGTAAGGCTCCAGTTCGAGGGATGGCCCGCAGTGCAGTTCTCGGGATGGCCCTCGGTGGCCGTTGGCACCTTTGGCGGGCGCGTCGCGTTCGTGGACCCCGCCGACGATGGGCGAGGGGATTTTCGCGTCGTCGTCGTGCCCGACCACTCCGATGGGCCCTGGCCGGCTCCGAGCTACCTGCGCCAGGGCGTACTCGTCAAGGGCTGGATCCTTCTCAATCAAGTCCGGCTCGGCTTCGAGGTCTGGCGACAGTTCAATGGTTTCCCACCGACCACCGACCCGCCCCCGATGGCCAACACCAACGAGGACGCGAAGTGATGCGTCTGTCCCGCTGGGCGCTGCTCATCGGGTTGGCCGCTCCAGTTGCCGCCACTGCGGACGAACCGGTGCAGCCCCCGCTTCGACTGGAGGACGTCCTCCGGTCCGTAACGGCCCACGACCCTCGAATTCGACGCGCGGTCGAACGCCTCCGTGAGGCGGAAGGAAACACCACCGCTGCGCGCGGCGCCTTCGACCCGCGTCTCGAGGGAGACGTGGGCCTTTTGACTGGCGCGTACTACGACCTACGCCAAGCGGACGCCGAGCTTCGGCAGCCGACGACGCTTTGGGGCTCCGAGATCTACGTCGGGTACCGCATCGGGCTCGGCCTCAATGATCGCTGGCCCACCTACCGCGAAGAGCAGACGCTGTCGGGGGGCGAGGTGCGCGCCGGTATCGAGATTCCGATATGGCGTGGAGGGCTGATCGATGAGGATCGGGCGAAGCGAACTCGTGCGCTCGAGCTTCAGGAAGCGGCGGGCGAGGGCCTCTCGAGCACCGTCCTGAATCTCGAGCTGGCGGCAGCAGGGGCCTACTGGAAGTGGGTGAGCGCCGGTGAGAAGCTCGAGGTGGCGCGTTCCCTGCTGGAGCTCGCCGAACAACGCGACGGTCAGCTCCGACGCCGGCTCGCAGCCGGGTCGATCGCCGAGTTCGACGTGACCGACAACGAGCGCATCCTTCTCGAGCGGCGAGACTTCCTCGTCGCTTCGGAGCGCGCCTTCGAGCAGGCAGCCTTCGAGCTCTCGCTCTTCATACGCGACGATGCCGGTCGCTCCATCGTTCCGACCTCGACGCGGCTACCCGAGGAGCTCGTCCCCCCAGTGCCCGAGTCGCTCAGCGAAGCCGAAGTCATGGATCGCGTTTTGGCCTGCCATCCAGACCTCGGCCAGGCCCGGGCCGAGCTGCGAGCGTCCGAGGTCGACGTGCGGCTCACTCGCAATCAGCTCGCCCCCGAGATCGACGGCCTTTTCGAGTATTCCCGCGACCTCGGTCAGCTCACCGGCACCGAACAGGACATCACGCTCCCCGGAAACGTATTCAAAGCCGGCCTACAGCTCTCGATGCCGCTCATCTTTCGGGACGAACGTGGCCGGGCGAGCGCCGCTCGCGCCAAGGTTGCGGCCAGGTCCGCCGAGGTTCAGTTCCTCGAAGACACCCTTCGCGCCCGAGTTCGCGACGCGGCCTCGGCCGTTCGTGCCGCCGAAGAGCGAGTCCAGCTCACCGGCGACGTGGTCGACACCGCCGCGGAGCTCGCCGAGGGGGAGCGTCGGCGATTCGATGTCGGTTCGAGCAACCTGATCTTCGTGAACCTCCGCGAGCAGCAGGCGGCGATGGCGCGGATGCGGCTGATCGATGCCATCGCCGTCGCCGAAGTCGAGCGAACCCGCTGGGACACGACGACCCGAGTGGCGTGCGCCGCCGCTACTCGCTGAGGTCGTACTTGTAGATCGGCTCGAGGTGACTCGTGTCCGACATGTTCACACCGAGATCGCGAAGCAGGCCGTCTGCGATGTCGTAGACCCAGCCGTGGACGAGAGGCCCCTTCCGCTTCTGCCAGGCTTCTTGAATGATCGAAGTCTTGGCGAGGTTGTGGACGCCTTCGATGACGTTCAACTCCACGAGGCGCCGTTCGAGCTTGCTCTCGTCTGTGTATTTGTCGAGCTCGTTGAAGTTGAGACGGTAGACGTCTTTGATGTAGCGGAGCCATTTGTTGATCAAGCCGAGGTTTTGATGGCCGAGGGCTGCTTTGACACCGCCGCAGCCATAGTGGCCGCAGACGATCACGTGCTCCACTTCCAACACTTCGACCGCGTACTGAAGTACCGACAGCATGTTGAGGTCGTCGTGCACCACGACGTTCGCGATGTTTCGGTGAACGAAGATATCGCCCGACCGAGTTCCGGTAATCACGTTTGCGGGAACGCGGCTGTCCGCACACCCGATCCACAAGGAGTGTGGGTGCTGACCCTTGGAAAGCTCTTCGAAATACGCCGGGTCGGTCGCGAGCTGCTCGTTGACCCAGGCCTTGTTGTTGTCGAGAAGCCGCTTCGAGAGCAAGTCCTCGTTCGGTTCGTCTGCCATGACCGCTATCATACAGCGAATGGCTTCGGTCCCAAGCGAATCAGCTCTGGATAGGGATTTCTGGCTCGTGGTCCTCGCCCGCGGCCGATTCGAGGCGCATCATCACCGCTTCGCAGGTCGCCAGAGCCTGCTCTGGGTCTTCGTCGATTACCAGGACGTGCCCCATCTTTCGGCCGGGCCGGGCGTCGGCTTTGTCATACAGGTGGAGCCGCGCTTCGGGCGCACAGAGGACCTGGCTCCAATCGGGCTCGCCGTGCTCCCAGAGATCTCCGAAAAGATTGATCATGGCAGACGGTCGCGGCAACGAGGGGTCGCCCAGGGGAAGGCCCGAGACGGCGCGAACGTGCTGCTCGAACTGTGACGTGACGCAGGCGCCGAAGGTGTAGTGTCCGCTGTTGTGTGGCCGGGGTGCGATCTCGTTGACCAGCAGCTTCTTGCCGCCGACGAGATACATCTCCACGGCCATCATGCCGACGTGATCGAGGGCGTTGGCGATGGTCGCCGCAAGCTCGAAGCCCTGTTGCGCGATGTCGGCACCGACAGGCGCCGGCGCCACAGTGGTGCGAAGGACGTGGTTGCGGTGTGTGTTGTGCGCAAGCGGGTAGAAGCGTACCTCGCCGTCGGTGTTTCGGGCCAAGAGGACCGACACTTCGCAGTCAAAGCGCACGAACTCCTCGACGATCGCGGGTCCGCCGCCGATGGACTCCCAGGCTTCGGAAAGTTGGCTTGCTTCAGAAACGATGCGCTGGCCCTTTCCGTCGTAGCCGGCATGAGCGCGCTTCAACACGCAAGGGAAGCCGACCCGGATGGCTGCTGCCTCGAGCTCTTCGGGGTCGTGGACCGGAGACCAGTGCGGTTGAGCCACCTTCACTTCATCCAAGAAGTCGCGCTGCACGCGGCGATCTTGCACCGTCCGAAGAACCGAAGCAGAGGGCCGCACGGGGACGAGGCGCTCGAGCTGGGACAGCATCGATGCTGGAACGTGTTCGGTGTCGACAGTGATGACGTCGGAGAGATCCGCCAGCTTCTCGGCCGCCGTGACATCGTCGAGCTCGCCCTCGACCCAGTGGTCCGCGAGCGAGACCGAGGGCGCGAGACGGTCCGGAGAGAGCACGGCAACTCGGTAGCCCATGCGACGCGCTTCGAGCGTCATCATCCGCGCAAGCTGACCTCCGCCGATGATTCCGATGGTTGCTCCCGGAAGGAGTGCGCTCATAGCTCCGACTCGAGGACCTTCGCGGTCTGCGCCGAACGATAGGCTTGCAGCCTATCGCGAAGCTCTTGGTCTCCGCGCGCTAGGAAGGCCGCGGCCAGCAATGCTGCGTTCGCGGCTCCGGCCTCTCCGATTGACAGCGTGCCCACCGGGACGCCCTTCGGCATCTGGACGATCGAAAGCAATGAGTCGACCCCACTCAGGCTGCTCGATCGGACCGGCACCCCGAGCACGGGGAGTAAGGTCTTCGAGGCCGCCATTCCGGGAAGGTGGGCAGCCCCGCCGGCGCCGGCGATGATGACCTCGATTCCCCGACCTTCGGCCTCCTCGCAGTAGCTGAAGAGAAGGTCCGGGGTCCGGTGTGCGGAGACCACCTTGGCCTCGTGGGGGATGCCGAGCTGTTCCAAGACCGCGGCGGCCTCCTTCATGGTGGGCCAGTCACTCTTGCTTCCCATGATCAGGCCCACGCGAGGGCTTGATGGCTGGTCGTTCGACGAGGATTCCTGCATGCGACACCCGAATCGTGAGATGAAATGCGAGTATGACCTATCGCCCGGCCTGCCCCTCCGCAAGCCTGATTCTCGACAAAAACCGCTCAGCTCTTGCTCTTCGGGCTCTTTTCGTCGGTGCCGGAGTTCGCTCCGTCCCGATCGGGGGCATCCTCTTCGCTTGCGGCCTTTTTCGCTTCCTTGCGCGCAGCAACCTCCGCGTCGAGAGCTTCGCGTTCCTTTTTGAGCTCGGCCAATCTCGCTGCCTGCGCCTCGTCGTCCGCCGAGCCGTCCTCGTTCTTATCGAGCTTCTCAATTTCCTCGATGACGGCCTTGAGGCGCTCCTCCGCTTTGGCCTCGTGCTCGGCGAGCTCGGCCTTGTCGAACATCTTCTCCTCGGGCTTGGGCTCTTCGACCGCCGACAACTTGGGCTTTGACGCACGACTCATCTTCGGGATGAAGATCTGTTCGGGCTTCAGTTGCCGCTGATTCATGAATGTCGGCGAGACGATCTCAATCTTGGCCCGATGGAGCGAATCCAGCATGTTCGCTCTCAGCTCCGACTCAGCGCTGATCAGGTACTTCGTCTCCTCGAGGAATCCCGCAACTTGGTAGGTGATCGAGAAGTCACCGAGCTCCATGACGAACACGAATGGGTCCTTCAGACCAGCGTTCTCGGCGGCGTCGAGCAGTGCTTCTTCAATCTTTGCCCGCGCAACATCGTAGCCCAGGGATACGGTCGCCGCGATGAACGTACCCGACGCACGCACGACCGTGACCGGGTTGGTGACGAGGAAGAGGTTTGGAAATGTAGTGAGATTGCGCCTTTCGGTTTGGATCTCCGTACGCAGCAGGCCGAGCTCGGAAACGCGGCCCCGATGCCCGTCGACGACGATGAAGTCCCCGGGTCTGAAATTACGGATCGACCGGAGCATGAACCCGGCCATCGCGTTTCCCAAGAGCGTCGTGGACGAGAGAGCGACGGCTGCGGTGACGAGAATCCCGAGGAGGCTCATCAGCTGTCCTCTGGGGGCATCGTCGATCGGAAGCTCGAGGATCAGAATCACCACGAAGATCGAAGTGAGCAGACCGACCGTGAGCTGTCGGCTCACGATGCTGCCGGTCGCAGGCGGGCGCTTTCTGAGCAGAATGCGGTACGCAAAGCCGATTGCAACAATCGCGATGAGGAGCGTGATCAGGAAAGGAATCCACTCCCGCACCAGCTCGAGTAGCCACTTCAAGTTCTCCATGCGCGGCGCAGAGTGTGGCAGAGATCGGCTCGTTTCGTAAACCGCTTTGCTCAGGTTTTCATGGAGCGAAGCTCAGCATCGACCCCCCGGAAGGCCGCCGTTGCG
>CBDUCC010000193.1:0-7311 GCA_965365555.1 uncultured Myxococcales bacterium
CGCAGAACGCGACGCGGTTTTCCGGATTGCGGCTGAAGACCTTGACCTTTTCGAACTCGCGCCGACACCGCTTCACGAGATCCTGGATGTGCTCGATGAACTGGGGCTTGCCGACGATACAATCGTCGTCTGGGCCAGCGACAATGCCGCTGGGACGCTGCTTGGCGAACCGATGGGATCGAGTGGCAAGTGGCGCGGGACCTTCGGCGGCGGATGGGAAGGCTCGATCCGCACCCCGGCCCATTACTGCGGAGTCTACGGTCACAAGCCTTCGCATGGAATCATCCCGACGCGAGGGCACATCCCCGGCCCACCGGGCAGCAAGGGCGAGCCCGACCTGGCCGTCGTCGGTCCGATGGCTCGCTCTGCAGGCGACCTCATGCTCGCACTCGAGCTCTTCGCAGGTCCCGATGAGCTCGCCGCTCCTGGGTGGAAGCTCAAGCTCCCGCCGCCGCGTGCGGAGCGCCTGAAAGACTTCCGCGTAGGCTACTGGCTCGAGGACCCACTTTGCCCGGTCGACAGCTCGGTGCGCCGGGAGCTCGAACGAACGCTCGAAGCCATCGAGCCCGAGGTGCAGCTCGTCGACCGGAAGCTTCCCTTCCGCCTCGAAGACATCGTACCCCGCTACGTTCGCCTCTTGCTCGGGGTCATCGGCGGAGACATGCCTGCACCGCTCAAAGCGGTCTCGCGTATGCTGCTCCCGCACTATGCACTCACCGAACGCCTCGGTCTCCCGAGTGACCTGGTATCGAAGAATGCGAGCCGAGGCATCCATCAATCGCACGCGGACTGGAACCGTCAGAACGAAGCTCGACATCGCCTGCGTTGGACCTGTCGCGAGCTGTTTCAGGACATCGACATACTCTTGACTCCGGTCGCCCCGGTTCCGGCGTTCCCGCATCAGACCTCGGGCAACCACCTCACTCGGCGCCTCGTCGTCGACGGAACGAAGCGTCCGTACATGGACCACATCCCCTGGGCCGCGCTCGCATCGACCGCGTACTTGCCGGCAACGAGCGCACCGGTGGGGCTCACGTCCGAAGGCCTGCCGATCAACATCCAGATCATCGGTCCCTACCTCGGCGACAAGACGACGATTCGGTTTGCGGAGCTCCTGGCGGACGTACACGGGGGTTTTCGCCCACCCCCGGGATTGGACTGAACGCCACACTGGCAGTTCGACGGCGGGCGTCCTAGAACCGCCTCATGAGCACCCTCCCCCGCCCCCGCAATCGCTCCCGTGAGCTCGACATCGTCCTTTGGGGCGCCACCGGCTACACCGGCCAACTCGTCGCCGACTACCTCGCCCGCAACTACCTCGGAGGCGAAAGCGGCTTGCGACTCGCCCTCGCCGGCCGAAACGAGGAAAAGGTACGTCGGGTCGCTACCGATATCGATCATCCCGAGCTTCCCGTCTTGGTGGGCGACAGCTTCGACCCTGCTTCGCTTGATGCGATGGCCTCGCGCGCCGAGGTCGTGATCAGCACGGTCGGCCCCTACGCGAAGTATGGAGCCGAGCTCGTCGGGGCCTGCGTACGAAACGGCACCGACTACTGCGACCTTACCGGCGAGACCCAGTTCGTCCGCGCGATGATCGACCAGCACGAGCCCGAAGCGAAGCGAACGGGCGCGCGCATCGTACACTGCTGCGGCTACGACTCGATTCCCTCAGACCTCGGCACGCTCATGGTGCAGGATGCCTTCAAGGAGAAGTACGGCCGATACGCGAATACGGTCAAGATGGCTGCCGTCGACATGCGCGGCGCCTTCAGCGGCGGAACCATCGCCTCGATGATGAACATCGTGGACGAGCTCAAGACCAACCCGGGCCTTCGCAAAGTCCTCGGGAACCCGTACGCCTTGAATCCCAAGGGAGTGCGCGGCCTCGACAAAGGCGACCAGACCGGCGCCCGCTACGACGAGGACCTCGGCTTCTGGACCGCGCCCTTCATCATGGCGGCCATCAACACGCGAGTCGTGCGACGGAGCCACGCTCTGATGGGTCTGCCCTGGGGCGAGGGCTTTCGCTACTCGGAGGTGATGGGCACTGGCAAAGGGCCCAAGGGGTTGTGGCGCGCGGTCTCGGTGGCCGGTGGCATGGTCGCCTTCATGGGATCGCTGGCGATCCCGTTCACCCGGCCCTTCGTCGAGAAGAAGCTCCCCGCTCCGGGTGAAGGCCCGAGCGCCGAAGCGCGCGCCAAAGGCCGGTTCAAGACGCTGCTCGTCGCGGTCGAAAACGGCCAGGAGTTGCGCGGCATCGTCAGCGACAACCGCGACCCGGGCTACGGGTCGACGGCCGTGATGCTCTCGGAGGCGGCCCTTTGCCTCGCCCTGCAAGGACAGGAGCTCGAAACCGAGGGCGGCATCCTGACCCCCGCGACCGCGATGGGCCACAAGCTCATCGAGCGTCTACGCGCCGCCGGGCTGACGTTTTCGATCGAAGGCTAGCTTGCGTCTGAGGGCACAATGGCCGTATGACTCCGGCCTATGACGACGATGCGGAAGATCGGGGTTGCATTCGCGGTGCTGGTCGCACTCTTCGTGGCCTTCAACATTTACTATTTCATGCCGCGCGCTACCAAGGCGCGGATCACGGGCAGCGACGTCAAGCGCGTTGACAAGGAGAAGCCGACACCGGGCGAAACGAAGACCCGCGATGTCCGCTACGTGTACGCCACCGACTTCGAGTCCGGAAAGGCGATCGTCTTTCGCAACGAAGACAACGCCTGGTACTTCAAGTTCGATTCTGGCGACGTCACGGCTGAAGCTGCCAAGCTGGCCAACAACGACGTCGATGAAGTGGCCCTGATTCGCTATTACGGCGTTCGCATTCCCATCCTTCACGCTTATCCCAACGTCATCTCGATCAAGGAAGTCGACCCCGACTACGTGTATGTCCCCTGGCTGAGCATGGCCATGCTCGTCGTCCTGCTGGTTCTATTCCTCTGGGGTGGCGTCAAAGTGCGAAGGCTCTTTCGAGGAGCGAAGGACAAGATGAGCCACCGCCCACCGGCGTCATAAGTCGAAGCGCTGGCAGTACCCGCTGAGACGCTCTCGAACCTCGGCACCGCGGAGCCCAAAGCCCTCGGGGCTGTGGACGTGCACGTCCTTCGGTTTCTTGGCACGCTCGGCGAGCAGTGCGCCCATGCTGGCACGCGCAGGCTCAGAGAGCTCCATCCCGAGGTCGCCGTAGGCTTTCTCCATCGCGACGATCGGATCGGAGAAGAGCTCCGGGGCCCGAACATGCGCCACGCGACCCGGCGGAAGTCGGTCCACCTGCGCGACCGCCCGTTCGAGCGTCCCGGGGAGGTAGCTGTTGAGGAGCTCGGGGCCGAGCTTCTGCGGATCGACGTCGTCACTGAACAGAGCCCGGGTGTAGGCGTAGAGGCTGCAGAGGGAGCTGAGGGTCTGCGCAGGATCGCGGTGGGTGAAGACGAAGCGCGCATCGGGAAAGAGCTCGAGAATCGTGTCGACGAATACCGAGTGCGTGGGATCTTTGAGCGCGAACCGCTTGCCGTACGGACGATGGTACTGCACCAGCTGAAGCTGCTGCTTGTACTGTCCGTAGGCGATTCGCGGGTCCTGCGCGCGCAGCCATTGCACGTAGCTCGGCACCCGGTACTGCACGTTGTACTGAAGCGTGCGGAAGACGTTGGTGAAGAGCGCCACGCATTCCTCGGGCTCCTCGGCCCCCATCGGGTGAATCGCCTCGTAGGTCGGCGAGATGGCCTCGAGCTGACCGAGGACGCGCTCGAGCTCGGCAGCGCGATCGTCTTTCCCGGTCTTTGGAGGCACGGGAAACATGCTCTCCCAGTAGGGCATCGTCCGCGTGTCGGGGTCTTGGGCGAGCAACCGATGTGCGAAGGTCGTTCCCGTTCGCATCCAGCCGATCAAAAAGATCGGCGATGGCAGCTCGGTGTCTTTGATCTCGGACGTTTCGCGAAGGGCCTGCTCAATCAGCAGGTGCTGCCCGGCCATTCGAAGGCTGTCCATCTTCGCCGCGATCCGCCCTGAAAAACTCAGAGCGGCGTCCTTACGAATCGACTGGAGCAGAGCTCCGAGGGCTTGCACCGTTTCCGGTCGTGGATCGCCAACGCCCGGATTCTGCCTGCTCGCCTTGTCGAACCAAGCCTCGGCCGATGGCTCTGCGAAGCTCGGAAGGATCCGGCCTACACCATTGACGGCTCGAACCCACCAGGGCTGCGCCGCCTTCACGCTCGTGAACTGCTCTGCACGCAACGGCTTCGTTCGAACGGAGGCCACGGGTCGCAAATAGCACAGGGGCGAGGTTCGGCATGAGGTAGACTGCGGGGGTGCCCACTTTCAAGCTCATCGCTCTTTGGGCGCTCGCCGCGGCCATGGTCGCCGTAGGCGTGTTGCACTTCGTTCGGCCGAAGCCGTTCGTCCGGATCGTGCCGAAGTACCTCCCGGCGCCCTTGGCGCTCGTCTACATCAGCGGCGTCTTCGAAATCCTCGGCGGTGTTGGGCTACTGATCCCCGAGACCCGCGTCGCTGCGGCATGGGGGCTCATCGCCCTCTACGTCGCGGTGTTCCCGGCCAACATCTACATGCTGACGGACAACGTCTCGCTCGACCCGCGCAAGCCGATTCCTCGATGGATTCTTTGGGCCCGCCTGCCCTTCCAACTGGTATTCATCGCCTGGGCCTACTGGTTCACGCGCTGAGCGGCGCCGGCTCGAAACGCTCGATCTGGCGGAGCGCGCTCTGCGCCGCGTGATACCCGCACATGCCATGGACCCCGCCACCTGGTGGAGTCGACGCCGAGCAGATGTAGACCCGTGGATTCGGCGTGCTGTACGGATCGAGCCGCGCAACCGGTCGGGTGAACAACTGAAACAGGTCCGCGACGCCGCCGGTGATGGCGCCGCCGACGTAGTTCGGGTTGTACCGCTCGAAGTCGAGCGCGTTCATGCGGTGCCGGGCGAGGATGAGGTCCTTGAACCCCGGTGCGAAGCGCTCCACCTGGTTCTCGATCGCCTCGGTCATGTCGACGCTTGAGCCCCCTGGCACATGGCAATACGCATAGCCCGTGTGCTTGCCGGCGGGCGCACGGCTCGGGTCGAGCTGACTCTGCTGGCAAAGGAGTACGTACGGCCGCTCCGGATGACGTCCGGCGAACATCTCGGTCTCGGAGGCCGCGATCTCTTCGAGCGTTCCTCCGAGGTGGACGGTGGATGCTTCCAAGCACCGTCGGTCGCGCCAGGGGATCGGTCCGTCGAGCGCCCAATCGAGCTTGAACGCGCCGGGGCCATAGCGGTACCGCCCTAGCCGACGTCGATAGCCAGCGGGCAGGACGTCCTTTCCAATCGAGGCGAGCTGATCCGGGCTGGTATCGAAGAGATAGACCCGAGCCTCCGGAAGCTCGGACGCTGCCGTCACCTTGATCCCCGTGCGGATCTGCCCGCCGAGCCCTCGAAGGATGGCGGCGAGCGCTCTCGGGATCGTCGCCGAACCCTCGGCAGCCACCGGCCATGCCGCGACATGCCCAGCGATTGAGAAGATCACGCCGAGCGCTGCAGTGAAGAGCTTGTCGAGTGGCAGAATGCTGTGCCCGGCGCATCCCGCAAACATCGCCCTGGCCCGGGTTTGTTGAAACCGCCAGCGAGCAAAGGATTTGGCTGGCCACATCGCCTTGGCACCGAACCGGACGAACATCCCCGGATGCTTTGGAATCCCCAGCGGACCCAACACATCGGCGAAAAATCCCTCCGGATTGTCGAGAAACGGCTCGACCAGCTGCCGGTAGCTCGTGGCGTCGGCACCGAGCTCGTCACAGGTGCGCTCGAGCGACTGCCACATCATGACCGCTGGCTGCTCGTCGAGCGGGTGAGCCACCGAGGCTTTGGGCAGGATCCAACGAAGCCCATGTTCTTCGAGCGGGAGCGTGCCAAAAAAGGGCGAGAGGATACCTGTGGTGTGTACCGCCGAGCACAGGTCGTGGTGGAATCCAGGAAGCGTGAGCTCCGCGCTCCGCGTGCCACCCCCGATCTCGTCGGCGGCCTCGAGCACGAGCACCGAGGCCCCGCCCTGCGCCATCGCGACCGCCGCTCCGAGCCCGTTGGGGCCCGAACCGATCACAACGGCGTCGAAGGTCTCTCGGTGCTCGCTCACGAGCCGATCCCGGCGCCCTTATTCGAACGCGGTGGTGTTCGTCATGCGGATCTCGAACGCCTCTTCGACGTCGATCTTCGCGGTCTCCTCTCCGTCGGTGACGGTGAGCCGATCGCGGGCCTCGCCCTTGCCGGCCGCATCGCTCTCGAGCGCGTTGAGATTGAGGACGATCTGACCGTTGGCGTTTGCCGACATCTCCTCAACCCCGATGGCGAGCCCATCCTCGGGGAACTCCACCGACTGAGGCAGCGCGTTTTGAGTCACCGTGACGTTGAGCTTGATCTCGTCACCGACCTTCTCGACCAGCGTGTAGGTGTCGACCTGATTGATCTTGAACCCATAGAGCTCGATCTCCTTGCGTGCTTCCCATCGAGCGCCGAGACCCACGGCTTCGGCAGGCAGGACGACGCGAGAAAGCGTCGTGCGCGCGTTGACGATCATGGTCAGCAAGCGGACCGGAATGTCGGGGCTCTTCGCCTTGTCGTTGAGACTCGCCGCCAGGGTCATGCCCCGGTCGTTCATCTCGACCGTGCCACCAACATCGTCGAGCACCGAGGCGCTCTTCTGAAGGTCCGCGGCCACCTCCGGATCGAGGCCCTGCGGGATCGCGGCCTCGGCCTTGGTGATCTTGACTCCGAACTTCACGCCATTGTCGGTCGACATGGCCGGACCGGAGACGATGTGCAGCCGAACGCCAGGCACCACGGAGAGCGCGGCAGCGTCGTCGGTCGTCGCAAGGGTTGCCATGGTGAAGTCCATGTTCGACTTGGTCGTCGTGCCGTCGGCGATCTTGTAGCGAAGGGCAGCCCTCGGCTCAGCACCTGCATCGAGTAGCACGACAGGGTCGCCGCTCTTCGAATCGGCCGTCGTCGACGACTCGCCCTTCTTGCATCCGGTCCACGCGACGAGCGCCAGCGTGAGGACGAGACCACGTACGATTGCTCTATTCATCATCAAAACTCCCCTTCGAGGCCTCCCCGGCCATGGTGCCGCGGGCTTAGTCCCTCGGAGCAGTCTCGGCAAGCGCCGTTGGCGCAGGGGTTGAGCCTGGTGACGAGTCGGTCTACAACGCCGCCGAAGGCTGCGTGCGTGGTAGTAACCGAGCAGCTCGACAGCGCCCACGAAGCCGTGGGTATGTCGCCCGCCCGACCCGAGGTGAGCATCGTGGTGCCCGGATTG
>CBDUCC010000194.1:0-7291 GCA_965365555.1 uncultured Myxococcales bacterium
TTATTTTGACGGGCGCTCATTGCCGAAAGGTGCCGAGGTCGGCTAGTCGCAGGCAGACCGGGTGTTGTGGTCGGCTGCCTTGCAGGGGTAGTTGTCGGGCGGAGCCTGCGATCGGCGAGCGTCCAGCCGCTCGCACGTCAGGTCGGCGATACACGCGAACAGATCGACCGTGGCGTCTGAACAATGGTCACCAAACGCTTCACTGGACATCGTCAGCACACCACTTCTCGCAATCCGGATTCTTCCCTAGAACGCCGATGAGTGACGGCCCATCGAAAAGGGCCGCGCGGGCGGTGAAGCTCCGAAGGCGAAGGGCGCAGGAGCGTTTGGGCTGCGACGCCGGTGAGGTCTACCGGCGAGCGAGAGCGGCTTCCCGGGGCTCAGCCGTGAATTCGTCGGAGGCTCAGGATTCGTTCGGCGTGAGCGCGGCGACGGTCGGCGCCGTTTCGGGACGCTGATGCCAAGAGTAGAAGGGCGGGCGGTCCTTGCACATCGGCCGGTCGTCGTCTGCGCAGTAGACGCGTACGTGGAAGTGACTGCGGTGGGGCGCGCCGTGTCGGGGCTGCGTGATGACCCGCTTGGCGCGCATGAGCACGTCTGGGCTGGCGCCTTCCTTCGCAGCCTGCTGGATCAAGCGGCGCTTGATCGCGTTGGCGACGAAGATGTGTTGTACGTCGGTGGTGGGATCGCTCAGCAAGGACTCGATCAGCGCCCAGTTGCGCGCCGCGTCGAACTTGTAGAGATTGCCCCACTGAATGCCCATCGCCTTGTTGTTGAGGCGAACGAAGATGTGCACGTTCACAGGTGTGGAACGTCGGTCGAGCATGTAGAACCCGATATCGACATCGCGGCCGCTCTGGTGGGAGACGTGCGGACGGAACCGACCGCCGCCGGGGCGGGAGAGGTCGCCGACCGTGAGGCGTGCGCGTGGGTAACGGAAGGCTACCTCGTGTGCGGCACGCTCGATCATCCGCACCAGCTCCCCGGTGCCATGACGCGAATCCTGTGATCCAACCTTGACGGTGAGGTCCCGGTCATCGTTGATGCGCTGGCCGAAGCGAAGGAGGCCGCGGTTCGGGTAGCCCACCGATACGCTCGGCGCGGCGTCGAGGTCCGCGGGCGAGACCGTGCGCGGCATCCGTGAGATCCGTTCGAGGTCCTCGTCGCTCGGCTCGGCATGGGCCTCTGCGTGTTGGGCTTCGCGGAGCAACGGGTCTCCGGTCATCGGCAACTCTGCCGAGGCCGAGGTTCCGAACGATCCGGCCACCCAAACGAGTGATGCAGCCACGAGGCCGCAGAGCCACGGTACCAACCGTGATCCCTTGCTCTTCTCTGTGCTCCGATTCCCCATTTTGCGAGAGCCAGTGTGGCCCGAATCCCCTCGAATGCCAGTGTGCAGAATTCGAAACCCGTCTGCCAAGGCTGAGAGCCCGTTCAGCCTGCGTTTTTCAGGGTTTTCTGTACCGCTGCAATGCGAAATAGCGAAAAAAACGACAAATCAGCTTGGGGCCGGTTGCTGTTCCGCCGGCTTTTGCCCGGGAAGATCACCCGGAGGGGGTATTTTTAGGCCCATGAGATATCTCACAAAGAGGCCCCAAATGACGAGCAGGCCCCAGGCCAGGCCGAGGACGACGCCGCCGTCGACAATGCCCCGCCATGGCTGAGGCAGGGAGCGCACCCACCAGATCAGCAGAACGATCGCAACGATGAAGGTCCAGCTCACCGTCATCTGCCGCCGCGTCGAGTGGAACAGGCTCATGCAGAAAGGGAGCGCGAGAATTACCCATAGAGTCCGGGGGTTCTGCCCCAAATAGACCGCGCGCGAGACGACTCGCGGGGAAAAGCGCAGCTGGAAGCCGCGGTAGCCTTCGAGGTACGCGTTCGCGACCAACCAAGCGATGTAGATCGCTTTCTGGCCGTTGGTCATGAGGTCCTCGGTCCAGGGCTCGAGCGCCAGGGGGCCGAGTCTCCAGATCGCCCGGCCGAGCAGGAGCGAAACCCAGGCGATTCCCCAGGCGGCGATCAGCTTTTCGGCCCAGGGGCGCATAGCGGGCGCGAAGTTAGCAGCCTGGTTTGTGATGTCGACTTGCCCTGAGGTCGCCTCCACCTCCATGATCATGAGGACGCGAGGCGATGCTGTGGACGACGCAATCTACGATCAAAGGAGCGGAGACTCTGAAGAAAAGGCCAAGCGGCCGGGATTCCCGGTCGAGCCTCGCCGCCTGATCACGATTCTGAGCGCGCGTCGGCGGGTGCTCGGCCTCACGTTCGGTATCGCGTCCCTGGTCGCCCTCATCGCCTTCTTTCTTCTACCGAAGACCTTCGAGGCCCAGGCGGTGCTGCTCTACGAAGGCTCGCCAGTGCTCGACGCCGATGGGATTCCTCCGACCCCAACCGCGTTCATCGACTCGGCCCTGGTCCCAAGCCGTCTGACGGAGATTCGCGAGCGACTTGGATGGGACATCTCCCTCGAAGAGCTCGGCACCCAGCTAAGCGCGGAGCTCCAGAGCGAGACATCGGTGCGGCTTGCGGCATCCGGGCGTAGCGCCGAGAGCACCTATGCGCTTGCGACGACGACCCTCGAGCTGTTCCTAGAGCATCAGACCGACTTCAACACGAAGGAGCTCGCACGCCTCACGGCACGAAACGAAGCGTCGCTGGCTCGCGCGAAGGAGCAGCGGCAACAAGCGCAGTTGGCATTCGAGGAGTTCCGCGAGAAGAGCGGACGCCCCGACCTCTTGAACGAGAAGGCGCAACTTCTATCGCGAGCGGCGGAGCTGCGCGCCCGCCAGGACGAAGCCGAAGTCGAGATCGCAGCTCAGCAGGCGCTCATCACGGAGCTCGAGCAGGTGCAGGAGGAGCTCCCTCGTCAGGTCGTCTCGTCGGCGACGAGGTCCTCCGCCATCGAGGGCCCGCTCGCGCAAGCTCGCTCGGACCTCGCGGAGGCCCGAGCAACGCTCAGCGACCAGCACCCCCGTGTCCTCGCCCTTCGCGAGCGAGTCTCTCGCTTGAAAGCTCAGCGCGGCAGCGGTTCTTCGGGGATCACCGAGCAGACGTTGTCGATGAATCCGGCACGGGCGACCGTCGACCAGCAACTCGCCGGTGCACGCGCGGCCTTGGCGGCTGCGCAGGAGCGAAAGTCGGCGCTCGAGGTGCTGCTTGCGGACGTGAAGCGCGAGGCCACCGCGCTTTCTCCCGAAGAGGGCGAGGCGCGGCGGATCTTGGGGGATCTCTCGGCTGCGGTCGTGAGAGTCGAGGAGCTTGTGGTTCGCGAGGCGCAGCTTCGTGACGCGGCACTCACGCCGATCAACCGTTTCAAGCTTCTCTCGCCGCCGGTTCTGCCCGAGCACTCGCACCGGTCGGACAAGCAGGTCATTGCAGTCGTGCTCATCCCGTGGCTCGCGACCCTGATTTGCGCCGTGATCCTGCTGATTCGGAACCTTGCGGAGTTGACGGTTCGCGCTCCGAGCGAGGTCGCCTGGTGGGGGAATGGTCCGGTCCTCGGGACGACGATTTGGCCACGAACGCCGGACGCGCTTCAGGCCTTCGTCGACGAGCTCGAGGACCAGGGCATGCATGCCGCTGGACGGACACTCGTGATCCCGGTGACCGAGACGGAGCGTGAGCACGCCTGCACGTTCGCGCTGAAGCTTGCCGATGCCCCATGGCTTGCTGCAGCCGTACTCGACGTCGACGAACGAGCGAAGGCCTCGTCGAGCGGCTTCGCCGATGCGCCGAACGCACTGCCTCTGGTCACGCCGACGCCGTATGTGCGCCCGCGACGCCTCGCCTCTGACGCTTCCCCTTCGGGTCTCGCGGCGCCCGGACCGCCAGGCGCGGCCAGTCGTCCGCCACGGAAGAAGACCGTGATCGGGCTCCCCGCGGTCGGGCAACCTTCGACGACGTCGAAGAGCTCGCCTTCGTCGACCGCGCCCTCGCCAAGCTCTTCGCCAAGCGGTCCGCAAGCGTTCCAGCGCAAGCGGGGCGCCCGCGCGACCGTTCGGATGGTGGTTCCGACGCCTGGAAGCGCCGCCGCCGCCAACGACTCGAGCCCCCCTCGTGCGGGGAGCCAGGAACAGGCCTTCTTGCTGACCCGTCCCGTACCCACGCGTTCCTCTCCCGAGGAGCCGCGCGTCGGCCCCGCCGTGTTGTTGGGTCACGACGACACCCCGCATGCCCACGCTTCCAACGCGGTCATGCGTGCAGCGATCCGGCTACTGGGCGACGGTGACGAGGAGCTCCGGGAGCCGCGCCGCTCCGATCCTCCGACGGCGCGTGATGCCGCCGAGGTCACTGGTGTCGCACTCGCGTGGAACGGACCGTTGAGCGGTCCCGTTCTTCGACGCGCGGCACGTCTCGCCCACCGAGTGGTCGTCGTCGTGTCCTCAGGGGCGAGCGCGGTCGATCTGACCCGTGTGCAGGCCCGACTCGGACGTCATGATGGAGTCGGCTACGTGCTGATCAACAGCGAGGACCGCTACGCCGAGCACCACGATCGCATCGGACCCGTGGACGAGTTCTGGCAGGGCAAGCCCAAGGGCGAGGGCTGAGCGACCTGTTCGGGGCGTTGCGGCCTCAATCGCTCTAGTCTATCTACCTTCGCGGTGCCTCAGCAAGACGAGCGAACGAATCCCTTCGCCCCGGTGAGCAAAGCCGAATGGCTCGCCAAGGTGCAGGCCGACCTCAAGGGAGCGTCTTCGGACCGCCTTCGATCCCGAGCCCCGGGCGGCATCGAGCTTCAGCCGCTCTATACGGCCAACGATGTACCCGGCGCCACTTCGTCTGGTTTCCCGGGCCTGTTCCCGTTCATTCGCGGCGCGGCACCGATGGCCGGCTGGCTGATCCGGCAGGAGTACGCCGATCCGAGACCCGACGTGTGCAAAGCGCAGATTGAAGAGGACCTCGGCCGCGGCGTCGAAGCACTCTGGATCGAGGCAGGTCCGCGCACAGGCTGCCGGGTGCTGACCGTGCCCGATCTCGACGCGGTGCTGGACTCGGTCGACCTTGCCGCGACCTCGGTCTGTCTCGCCGGAGGGGCCGATACGATGGCCTTGGCCGCGGGCTTTCTCGCGGTCGCCAAAGCGCGTGGCGTGGACTGCGAGGCGCTTCGAGGCGGATTCGCGTTCGACCCGATTGGACTGCTCGCCGGCGAAGGCCGGATTCAAGGAGGTCTTTCGGCGCGACTTGGCGAGCTTCGGGACCTGGCCGGATGGTGCGACAGCCATGCGCCGAACCTGCGAGCGGTCTGGGTCTCTGGGCATTCCTACGATGCGGCCGGGGCGAGTGCGGTCCAGGAGCTCGCGTACACGATCGCAACCGGCATCGAGTACCTGCGAGAGATGACGGCGGCCGGCCTCAGTATCGACGCGGCCGCGCGCCAGATCGGGTTCAGTTACTCGATTTCCGGCAACTTCTTCACGCAGGTCGCGAAGCTTCGCGCCGCGCGTGCGCTCTGGGCGAACGTGGTGCGGGCCTCGGGTGGCGGAGCCGCGTCTGCTGCCATGCCGATCCACGCACGAACCTCGCGTTTCACGAAGACGAACAGGGACAAGCCCGTAAAAATCATGCGAGCAACCGCCGAGTGCACGGCCGCCGTTTTCGGTGGCGCGCAGAGCGTGTCGACATTGCCTTTCGACTCCGTGCTCGGGACGCCCGACGAGCTCGCGCGCCGGGTCGCACGCAACACCCAGGTCGTGCTTCGCGAGGAGAGTCACCTCGATGCGGTTGCCGATCCGGCCGGTGGCAGCTGGTTCGTCGAGTCGCTGACCGAGGAGCTCGCACGCGCTGCATGGGCCGAAGTCCAGTCGGTCGACGCGGCTGGTGGCATCGTGAAAGCCCTCGGCTCGGGCAAGCTCATCGACTCGGTCGCCGAGGTAGCCGCGGCCCGGAAGAAGGCGATCGCGACTCGGAAGACCCCCATGGTGGGCGTCAGCGAGTTCCCGAATGCGGAGGAAAAACCGCTCGACCGCGAGCGCCTCAGTGAGGACGACGTGCGACGGATGCTCCGTTCGGCCGTCGACGAGCTGGACGTGGGTGCGCACCGCGACGACCTGCTCGGCCTCGCCAGGCGGGCCAACGATCCAGAGCGGGAGCTCGGCGCGCTGACCGAAGCCTGTCTGGTCACGACGACCGGCGGCCTCGACATGTACAGCGTGGCGGCCGTGCTGCAGCATGGTCAGCCCGAGTTCCACGTCGAGCCCCTCCCGCAGTGGCGCGCCTCCGAGGCATGGGAACAGCTTCGCGCGCGAAGCGAGGACAGCGAGGCACGGCCGGTGGCCTTCATGGCGAACCTCGGCGCGATCCCGTCGCATAAGGCACGCTCGACCTGGGCGCGGAATCTTCTCGCGGGCGCTGGCATCCGCTCGACCGACAACGACGGCTTCACCGACGCGGACTCCATCGCGAGCGCTTGGAGCGCCTCCGGCGCCTCGCTTGCCGTCGTCTGCGGCAGCGACGCCGACTACGAAGCGATGCTCGAGCCGGCGATCGCAGCTCTGAAGCAAGCCGACTGCCCACTGGTCCTCGTGGCCGGCCGTCCGGGCGAGCCGGAGGCGACGCTTCGCGAAGCGGGCGCCAGCGATTTCGTCTACGTTGGCGCCGACGTGCTGAGCACGATGTCGAACGTTCTTGATTCGATAGGGGTCGAACGATGAGCCGCATACCCAACTTCAGCGAGGTCGACTTCGACGCGCTCACCGGCCCCGGGTACACAGCGGCCGATTGGAAGGCGCTCGCCGGCGACCGAGCCGATGCCGCGTGGACCACACCCGAGGGCATCGACGTCAAACCGATGTACTGCTCGGAGGATCTGGCTCCGGTCTCACACCTCGAGACCATGCCCGGCCTGCCGCCGTTCCTGCGGGGCCCGTACTCCACGATGTACGTTCAACGCCCCTGGACGATCCGCCAGTACGCCGGCTTCTCGACGGCGGAGGCGAGCAACGCCTTCTATCGACGGAACCTCGCGGCCGGGCAGAAGGGGCTGTCGATCGCCTTCGATCTGGCGACCCATCGGGGCTACGACTCGGACCACCCACGGGTCGCCGGGGATGTCGGCATGGCCGGCGTCGCCATCGACTCGATCAAAGACATGAGAATTCTCTTCGACGGGATTCCGCTCGATCAGATGAGTGTCTCGATGACGATGAACGGCGCGGTGCTTCCCGTGCTGGCTCTGTACGTCGTCGCCGCAGAAGAGCAGGGGGTGCCGCCCGAGAAGCTCACCGGCACGATCCAGAACGACATCCTCAAAGAGTTCATGGTCCGCAATACGTACATCTATCCGCCGACT
>CBDUCC010000195.1:0-7280 GCA_965365555.1 uncultured Myxococcales bacterium
GAGCCGATCGCCGTCGACGCACCGAGCTCGCCGGTCGCCGACGTGGGAACGAGCGTGCCCCCGCCGAACATCGCACCCCCGCCGGCCGATCCCGACGCGCTGAGCGAAGCCGTCGACGCGCCTGCAAAGAGCGTCGCATCACCGGAGCCCGAGCCCGAGCTGCACTCGCCACCGAAGTCTCCGGCGAAGTCCGAAGAAGCGTCCCCAAAGAAGTCGACGAAGCGCCCAAAGGCGCGACCCACCACGGAAGTCGAGGCGTTGCCGCCATCCGTGCCGGAGCCCGAGCCGGAAGTGAAGCCGGAGCCGGTGCTCGAGCCGGACGAGGGGATCGATTGGAGCGTCCCGGATTTCCCCGAGGCAACCGGCACGCCGGAGGCCCCGCCGCGCAACCCCGTCGTCATCGACGAGCCACCTACGCCGTAGCCGAGTCCCCGAGCTGCTCGGCCAACGCCTGCGGGGAAGTGACCGGTGCTTGGCATACGAACCGTCGGCACAGGTATGCGGTTCCGCGGTCGTCGACCTTCGGCCGGTTCTCGAGCAACGCGATCGACGGCTCGCGCTCTTCGCTGCTCGCCGCGATGACCTGGAACGGCCTGTATCGGCTCCGAATGACTTCGAGGAGCGGGGCAAGCTCTTCCGCAGAGCCGACGAGCGCGACTTCGCGCGGCTCGCTCAGCGCGAAGCTCCCTGCGTTCAACCAATGCCCGAACGCCGTCGGGTACTGATCCATGAGCCTGGTCACGGTCTGCAGGCTCTGCTCGGCGAGCTCCCAGTACGCCTCGTTCCCCGTCAGCAGACTGAGCTTGAGCAACACCGTGGCGGCCACCGAGTTGCCGCTCGGAACCGCGTTGTCTTGAAGCTCCTTGGGTCGGTGAATCAACACTTCGTGATCATCGGAGGTGTCGAAGAAGCCGCCGTTTTCGTCATCGTGAAAGTGGATCACCATGAGACCGGCCAGCTCTCGAGCCCAGTCGAGCCAGCGAGTCTCGAGCGTCGATTCGTAGAGCGTGAGCAGACCTTCGGCCAGGAACGCGTAGTCCTCGAGGTAGCCGTTGTATTTCGCCGCCGATCCCGCCTTCCAGGTTCGAAAGAGCCGTCCCGACTCCGCTCTCATCGTCCGGTAGAGAAACTCCGCGTTCGCCGTGGCGGCTTGGACGTAGTCTGCGCGGTGGAGCGCTGTGCCCACCTCCGCGAACGCGGCCAACATCAAGCCGTTCCACGAGGTCAGGACCTTGTCATCGAGCCCCGGCCAAACCCGCTCCGAGCGCAGTCGGTAGAGCTTGGCCCGCGCGGATGCCATGCGCGCTTCGATCCCCTCGCGCTCGAGTCCGAGCTGTGCGGCCAGTGCGCCCGGGTCGACCTCGATGTTCAGGATGTTCTGGCCTTCCCAGTTCCCGACTTCGGAGACTCCATGGATCCGCATGAAGAGTTCGGCCTCCTCCCCAAGCGCAGCGACGATCTCTTCCCTCGACCAGACATAGAACTTGCCTTCGACTCCCTCGCTGTCGGCATCCTGGCTGCTGTAGAACCCGCCGGCTTCATCTCGCATCTCCTGGAGCACGTAGTCGAGGGTCTCTTCGGTCACGCGTCGGTAGAGTGCGTCGTCGGTGATTTGCCAGGCGTGTAGGTAGACGCGGGCCAGTTGAGCATTGTCGTAGAGCATCTTTTCGAAATGCGGCACCAGCCAGCGGTCGTCGGTGGAATACCGCGAAAAGCCACCTCCCACCTGATCGTAGATGCCTCCTGCAGCCATCTTTCGGAGCGTCGTCTCGGCCATGGCCAGCGCATCCGAGCCAGGATGTCGAAGCGCTTGCCGCAACAAGAACTCCAGGGTCATCGGCTGAGGAAATTTCGGAGCGCTCCCGAACCCACCCCAGGTCGCATCGAAGCTCCCCGCGAGCCTGCGCGCTGCGCCATCCAGCAACTCGTCGCTGAGCGTGCCGGGCTCCAGGGTTACCCCGGCCAGCTCTCCCAGACGCTCCGCGACCTCCGCGGCGCTGCTCGCGACGTTTTCTCGATCATTGTCCCAGGCTTGCTTGATGCCTGTCAGGATCTGCCGGAAGCTCGGCATCCCATGCCGCGGCTCGTTCGGGTAGTAGGTGCCGGCGTAGAAGGGCTTCGCATCTGGGGTGAGAAACCCCGTCATCGGCCAACCGCCGCGTCCGGTCATCGCAGTCACGGCCTGCATGTAGATACTGTCGACGTCCGGACGCTCTTCCCGGTCGACCTTCACGTTGATGAAATCCGCGTTCATCTGGGCCGCTGTGTCTTCGTCTTCGAACGACTCGTGGGCCATCACGTGACACCAGTGACAGGCCGCATACCCGATGCTCAAGAGGATCGGCTTGTCCTCCAGGCGCGCGCGCGCCAGAGCCTCCTCCCCCCAGGGATACCAATCCACCGGATTATCGAGGTGCTGCAGCAGGTAGGGGCTCGTTTCGTTCCGCAGGTGGTTGGCCATCGATTTGCCTTTCTTGCCATCCGGAAGCCTCCGGTCAACGGGGCCCTCGACGCCTGCCCGACAAGGGCTCATCTCCAGGCGAACGGAGGCTGATCATAGTGCGCGACCCGGGTGTCGCGCCCGTGAATCGCGACCTCGCGGAACTGGAAGATCACGGCTGCGGTTGGCGCGAAAATGTCTTGATCGAGGATGCGTACCGAGAGTACGGGGCGCTCGCTGAGCCCCAGGTCGAAGAGCTTGGGGATGCCCGGCGCGTCGAGGTCCGCAATCCGAGGGCGGTGCACCTCGGCCACTTCGCCCGGGTTCGGGTGGAGCGAGAGATCACGCCCCGCCCAGACGACGACCGGGGTGATGCAGAAGCCCGAACGCGTTGGGTAGTCGTCGAGCAGGCCGAGCACATCGCTCTCGGCACAGTCGAGCCCGACCTCCTCCTCGAGCTCTCGGAGTGCTGCCTGCACCGCATCTTCGCCCTCGTCGATCCGACCGCCCGGGAGCGCCCATTGGCCGCTGTGCTTTCGAAGAGTGGAGACCCGGCGCGTGATGATGAAGCAGGCCGCTCCCGTTCCGTCGGCCACGAGTGTCATGGCGACGGCCGCCGGGCGAAGCTCGGCGCTCGCGGCTGCGGATCGATGATGCGCGGAGAGGTTCGCGGCGATCCTCGCTCGAAGTCTCTCGTTCGCTTCAAGCACCGGACGGGCGTATGCTCCGGAGCTGATATCGATTCGACGAGACCGCGACGACCTGGCCCTTGCTGTCCTTGAGCTCACACTCCCAGCCGTAGTCGGCCTTGCCCATCTCGTTCGCGGTCTGCTCGATCCGCGCTGACTCGTCCGGATCCATCCGGATCTCGACCGTGATGTCACTGGCGGCTGGCTTCACGAACTTGATCTCCATTCCCTTGATCACTGGGTAGAAGCGGCTGGCATCGAACGTCGTCAAGAAGATCGCGCCGCCGGGGAGCTCCGCAAGCGTGAACAGAGCCCCTGCATACATGGTTCCTACGTGATTCAGATTGGGCTGGAGTGGCATCTTCATCTTCACATAGCCCGGCTCCATCGCCAGCACCTCGACCTCCGTCCGCCCTACGAACGGTATCCCCTGCTCGATCATCCGTTTCGGGTCCATGGCTTGGATATACTTCGCGCACCCAAAAACGCTAGACTCGCTCCATGCCCAAAGTGCTCTATCAACGCGACGGCCGCATCGGACGAATCACCCTAAATCGACCCGAGGTCATGAACGCGATCGACAACGAGCTGCCCGAGGAGCTCGCGGCTCGTGTGGCCGAAGCGAACGCCGACGACAGCGTCCACGTGATCGTCCTCTGCGGCGCGGGGGAGGCCTTCTGCGCTGGCTACGATCTGAGCTACTACGCGGAGGCGACGGGTTCTCAAACCGGCACCCAGGACATGCCCTGGGATCCGATGAAGGACTACGGCTTCATGATGCGGAATACGCAGCTCTTCATGTCGCTATGGCGTTCCCACAAGCCCGTGATCTGCAAGATCCACGGGTATGCCGTCGCAGGAGGATCCGACATCGCGCTCTGTTCCGATCTGATCGTGATGGCCGAGGATGCGCGAATCGGATACATGCCCGTTCGCGTCTGGGGCTGCCCGACGACCGCGATGTGGGTCTACCGACTGGGTCCGGAGCGCGCGAAGCGAATGCTTTTCACCGGTGACAAGATCGACGGCCGTGAAGCCCAGCGCATCGGTCTCGTGCATTCGGCCGTCCCAGCCGGTCGACTCGATGCGGAGGTGGAGGCACTGGCCGAACGCATCTCCACCGTTCCCATCAATCAACTCATGATGCAGAAGCTGGTGATCAACCAGGCCATCGAGGCCATGGGTCTTCACCAGACCCAGATGTTTGCGACCGTGTTCGACGGAATCACCCGACACTCGCCAGAGGGCATTCACTTCAAGGAGCGGGCCGAACAACACGGCTGGAAGCAGGCGGTGCGGGAGCGCGATGAAGGAACCTTCGACTGGACGACCAACCGCCCCTTCGAGGACTCGTGATATCGTGCGGCCGATGCAGGTGATTCCGGTACCATGCCTCAGTGACAACTACGCCTATCTGGTCGTTCAGGGGAGGCTCGCTGCCGTGGTCGACCCTTCCCAGGCGGACCCGGTACTTCGGGCCATCGACGAGCATCGGCTGAAGCTCACCGAGATCTGGCTCACGCACCACCACTGGGACCACGTGGGGGGCGTCGAGCCCTTGATTGAAGAGTGCCCGATCGCCCATGTCCGCGGCTCCCGATACGACGCAGAGCAGTCCCGCATCCCAAGACAGACCGACGCCCTCGAGGACGGGGACAGCTTCGATTTCGGAGGCGTGCAAGTTCGTATCATGGAGATCCCGGGGCATACCCTCGGTGCCATCGCGTACCTCACCGATGGCCACCTCTTCAGTGGCGACACCCTCTTCATCGCCGGTTGCGGTCGCGTTTTCGAAGGTACCATGGCGATGATGAGCGAATCGCTCGCCAAGCTTCGCTCACTCCCAGCCGACACGAAGATCTGGTGCGGTCACGAGTACACCGTCAACAATCTGCGCTTCGCACAGACCCTCGAGCCCCACAATCAAGAGATCGCCGCAGCCCTCCGCGAGGCGATCGCCACACGCGATGCCAAGGGGTTCACGGTTCCCGGTCGCTTGGGACGAGAGCTCGCCACCAACCCGTTTCTTCGCTTCGATCTGCCCGAGCTGGCCGCTGATCGCGATCCGGTCGCGTCGTTCACTGCAATCCGCGAAGCCAAGGATCAGTTCTAGCCGTGGCCGAGGATCGACCTGCGCGAATCGTCCGTGACCGCCATGGCATCCCGCAGATCTCGGCTGCGGACATTCCCGGCCTGTACTGGGGTATGGGATACGCGCATGCGAAGGATCGTGGCCTCCAGATGATCCTGATGCGTGTCTTGGGGCAGGGCCGTGCGGCGGAGCTTCTGGACGGAAGCGACGACATGGTCGAGGTCGATCGGTTCTTTCGAAAGATGAGCTGGGGCACCGGTGTCGAGGAAGAAGCGAGGAAGTTGACCGCCGAGGCAGCTGCCGCGTGCGAGGCATACTGCGCCGGCGCCAACACGCGATTCGCCGAGTCACTGCCCTGGGAGCTCAAGCTCGTCGGGCTTCGGCCGGGGCCCTGGACCGTGGGGGATTCACTTCTGTTGGCTCGAATGGCCGGATTTCTCACCCTCGCTCAGTCCCAGGGGGAGATCGAACGCCTCTTCGTCGAGATGGTTCGAGCAGGCGTTGGCGACGCGCACCTCGAGGCGATCTTTCCCGGCTCCACGCTCGGCCTCGACCGCGCGATGATCGAGCGCCTGACGCTGGAGGAGCGGGTGGTCCCCGAAGCGGTCAAATGGGCTGCCGCCGTTCCCCGAATGATGGCGTCCAACAACTGGTGCGTTCGTGGCTCTCGGACGAAGTCGGGCGCGGCGATGCTCGCGAACGACCCGCATTTGGAGGCGAATCGACTGCCCAACGTGTGGGTCGAGCAGAGCTTTCGCTGGTCGGATAGCTACGCGATCCTCATGACGATGCCCGGGGTTCCTGCTCCACTGGTCGGTCGCAACGAGCACCTTTGCTGGGGAGCCACATACACCTTCATGGATGCGATCGACTCCTGGGTCGAGCACTGTCGAGAGGGGAAGTTTCGCCGTGGTGATCGCTGGGTCGAGTTCGAGCGACGTGTCGAGACGATCGAGTGCAAGAAGCGCCCCGCCCAGACCGTCACGTTCTACGAGAACGAGCATGGCGTTCTCGATGGCGAGCCGAACGGCGAGAGCTATCGGCTGGCCACTCGTTGGTCGGGTTCACTAGGTGGCGCTGCATCGATCAACTCGCTCTTGCAGATGTGGACCGCGAAACGGGTCTCCGACGGCATGGAGGCATTCGGGCCGGTCGAGTCCTCGTTCAACTGGGTGTTCGCGGACCGCGCTGGCGACATCGGTTATCAGATGTCGGGCCTCATGCCGAAGCGGCCGGACGACTGGTCGGGATTCGCGCCTCGCCCGGGTTGGGACGAGCGATTCGACTGGCAGGGGTTCGTCGACCCCGAAGATCTGCCCCGCGTCCACAACCCTGCAACCGCCGAGGTCATCACCGCCAACCAGGACCTGAATCACTTCGGCCGCGTTCGGCCGATCAACGCGCCGATGGGCGACTACCGAGCGCGCCGCATCGAGCAGCTCCTCGCGGAGAGAGACGATCACGATCTCGATTCCTTCCGAAGGATTCAGCTCGATACCTATTCCATTCAGGCGGCGGAATTCATGGCCATCCTCCGGCCGTTGCTCGGGACGGGAGCGATGGCCGGCGCGCTCCGCTCTTGGGATTGCCGCTACGACATCGACTCGATCGGCGCCTCGGCTTTCGAGGCCTTCTATGCGGAGCTCCTCGTCGAGATGTTCGGCCCTTCGTGCGGCGCCCCCGTCATCGAACACCTCCGCGACGCCACCGGGACCTTCATCGATTTCTATCAGAACTTCGATCGTGTCCTCGTCTCAGAGAGCTCTCCCTGGCTCGGCGAGCGCTCTCGTGATGAGGTCTGGAGTGCGGCTTTTGCTCGCGTCGCCCCGCTCAAACCCGAGCCCTGGGGCCGGACAAACCGCATCCGTCTCGACAACATGTTCTTCGGCGGCAAGCTGCCGGGCTTTCTCGGCTTCGATCCCGGGCCCGTGCCGATTCGAGGCGGTCGCGCCACACCGCATCAGGGACAGATTTATCGCGCGGGCGAGCGGCTGACTTCGTTCATCCCGTCGCTTCGATTCGTTGCCGACATGAGCGAGCCCTCGCTACATAGCGCGCT
>CBDUCC010000196.1:0-7242 GCA_965365555.1 uncultured Myxococcales bacterium
CGCATAGCGCCGGCGGGTGGGCGTGCGCGAAACCGGACGGGGCTCCAAGAGACCCTCCTCGATAGGGTGCCCGCGGTCGTTCATCCCATGCCAGTCGAGGCCGACGACCTCCAGGAAGCCGCGGCGGCCTACGCGCGCCGACTGCCCCCGACTCTCGACCTCGTTCATCTCGGATTGGGCGACGACGGTCACACCGCATCGCTGGTTCCCGGCGATCCGGTCCTAACGGTCCGCGATCGGCGCGTGGCCCTAACCCAATCCTATCGCGGGCATCGAAGAATGACCCTGACCTATCCGAGCCTGGATGCTGCTGAGATGCTCCTGTGGCTCGTGTCGGGCGCGGAGAAAACTGAGATGGCGCGACGCCTCTACGAAGGTGACCGCAGCATACCAGCCGGCCGAGTCGCGCGGGAACGTGCCGTGTTGGTGACAGAGGAGGATTGAAGCATGTCCGATGAGTCCAAACTGCACACGCTTGCTGCGCTCTTCGAAGAGACTGCGAAAGCGCACCACCAGGCGTTCATCGCGACGGACGGCGAAGACCCCGACTGGGCCATCTGGTATGCGAACTACCTCCACGGCCGGCTTGGTCCCTTCGTTGCCGCGCCGCTGACGCGAAGTCGACTCGTCTTCTGTCTTCTCGAAACCGATGACGAGCACCGAGCCACCGCTCCAGATTCCCCGTGGCCCGAGTACTACGCCCGACGTCTTCTGGAGTGCTTCGGGCAGGCGGTGGAGCCAGAGCGCGACAAGCTCGCCCTCTACCATTTCGACAGTTGTCCGTTCTGCCTCCGCGTGCGACGCGCGATCGACATTCTCGGTCTCGACGTCGAACTTCGAAACATCTACGAGGACCGCGCCCACTTCGACGAGCTGCGTGAGGCTCGCGGGAGAACCACGGTTCCGGTTCTTCGGATCACGAGCCCCGACGGCGATGAACGGTGGATGCCGGAATCGGCAGATATCGTTCGATATCTGCAAGCAACCTACGGCGAGGTGGCTGCATGATGGTCCTGGGCTCGACCCGGTCGGGGAAGCTCAGCCGCGCGCGCACTCGAGGGCAGCCCGGACATCCAGCGCGACGCCGACCGCCTCGAGGGATTCGTAAAGGCAGACCAAGTACACACCCAAGGCCAAGAAGTTGCGGTGGAGCGCTACCCCCTGGTCCCGATAGGTCACGAACACTTCGTGGAAGTTCTCGTGAAACGCCGCAGTTTCGAATCGGGAGCTTCGCGGATCATCCTTTCCGAGCAGCGCTCGAAGGGTGTCTTCCCCGCTTTGCATGTCGAGCCGGGCCATCGCGTCCTTGAACTTTTCCGCATCGTCGTAGTAGTAGCCGATGTACAGATCGCGTACGGCTTCGATGAACTCGCGCTGCCATTCGACGTAGAATGCCTTGGGTCGCCACAGGAGCCGCCCCGCGTCGTCGGCGAGAAACGAGTCTGATCGCAGGTCGAGGATTGCATGATCGGTCCCGAAGAGCTGAGCAAAGTAAAGCTCCAAGATGCGCTGACCCATCTCTCGACGGACTGGCTCCGGTTGAGTGTCAAGCTCTGCCCCGAGCGCGCGCGCGCTTCGGTCGGTCAACTGCACGTCGATCGCTCGTGCCTGGAGCACCGCTCCCGTGGTCTCGCGGATTCGATCGAAACGCTCCCTGTCGCCGCCGTTGCGAATGAACTCGCGACACTGCGTCATCAGCGCGCGAGCCGGCATGACATCGAACAGTGCCGGCGAAGCATAGTCCACGAAGTGCGACCACGAGGTACCTCGGGCGGCGAGACGAACCATGCTGCGAACCCCTACGGCCATGCCCTCTCTCTAGGGACGTTCGCGAACAACGCCAGGGCCATGGCTGTCGGCACCTCCATCACGCCCTTGGCTCATCCGCCGAGTATTCCCGCGCTGCTTCGCCCTCGGAGGCCAGCTGACCCGTGGAGGCGGCTCGAATGTGGAGGTCTCGCTGCGGGAAGGGAATCTTGATGTTCGCCTTCTTCAAGGCTTCATGGATGGCGATGTTGACGGCGCTCGGAACGTCCAAGACATCCGAGGGATCCATGAATATTCGCAATTCGAAGTCGAGCGAGCTTTCGCCGAAGGCTCGAAACAGCGCGAGCGGTTCCGGGTCCTTGAACACACGGTCGTTTTCTGCCGCGACACGCCGAAGTATCCGCAGCACTTCGTTGGGGTCGGTACCGTAGGCCACGCCGACCGGAAGCGTCACTCGCTGGTGCCGCGCGGCCAACGTCCAGTTCACCACGCGCTGAGAGATCAGGTCGCCGTTGGGAACGATGACCTCCGCTCCCTCGAAGGTTCGAATCGTACTGGCGCGGATGCCGATGCTGCTCACGTTTCCGAGAACGCCGTCGAGCTCGATCTTGTCATGGAGACGGATCGGTCGCTCGCTAAGGAGTACGAACCCCGACACGAAGTTGTTGACTAGGTTCTGTAGGCCGAAACCGATGCCCACCCCGAGAGCGCTGAAGAGGATGGTGACCCTGTCCAGGGGGATTCCGAGGACGGCGAGCGCCGCAACGAAGCCGATCGCTATGATCGCGTATCGGGTGAATGTCGTGAGTGCGAAGGGCACACCGACCTCCATCCGAAGACGCGGCAAGATCTCCTCCCCAAGAACAAATGTGACGAACCGGGAGAGCACCCAGCTCAACCAGAGCATGACGAAGAAGCTCAGGAGGTTGGTAACGGTCACGCCCGTCTCGGCGAATCCCAGTCCTAGGTCCCTCTGCAGACCCTCTGCCACGGCGTCTCCCAACGGCCTCCAGGCCGACGTCATGTCGCCGAGGCTCCAGGCAAACGTCGCGAACGCCCCGACTCGGATCACTCGCGCGGCCGTCCTGGAGCTCAGGTCGCGATTCGCCCGGATCATTCGAAGCCCGTCGAACCGCCCCCCATGGATCGCGGTCGCAAAAGTCGCTTCGAGAATCCGTCCGAGCGCCATCCAGACCGTGGCTCCGATCGAGCCGATTGTAACGACCAGTGCGGCCTCTCCTGCCAAACGAGTGTATCCAAGGATCGTTGCGCAGGCCCCTGCGATCGCCGCCAAGAGCGCCAATCGGGTCCACATCTTGGCCAGGGACCACCACAGGCCTTCGGCGACCCGTTTCGGTAGCTCCAATCGTTGCACGACCCGTAGGATCCAGGTCGCGCAGGCGACTGCCATCGTGAGCTCCACGAGGAGAAGTGAGCGTTCGACGATTGGGTGCCCGGACACCAACGTGACGACTATATGGAGCGTCGCGAGCGCACCCACGCCCACTAGTGGTTTCGTGAGTGCAGCGGGGACCAGGTCTTTGACGACCAGAAACCAGACGGGTAGCGCGACAACCCACACCATGATGATGAGGTCGACCGCTCGATCCGGGTAGAGTACCCGAATCGATCCCAACGCAACGAGAAACGCAGCAGCCCACGGATGCCGCATCGCCTCGAGCGAGCGCTGTTCCCAGGGAATGCTGCTCGGCTGTTTACGACTCTGGATTCGATCGAGCAGCCCATTCCGGATTCGAGAAAAGAGCCAGCCGAGGAACAGGACCAGCAGGAGCTGAAACGCTGCTGCGCTTCCGAAGGTCCGAACACTGCGGGAGCTGGCGGGCCAGGAGAACGAGACGTCGTAGCTGTCGAGACGCTGATCTTCCTCGTCGATTGCTGCGCGCTTCTGCCAGATGGGCGGCTCTTGACGCTGGAATACGTTCGCCGCCTGCCGACGCTGGGCCGCACTCACTATCTGGTCAGCGGCTTGAATCGCATCCCTCACCTCGAGCGCACGGGATTGAAGCTTCAGCGCCACACCCATCTTCGCGTCGAGCCTTCGGCGGGCTTCTCTAAGCCCCTGGACAATGATCGCGGAACGTCGCCGAACCGATGCAGGGACGGAGCGTTGCTTTGCCGCTTGAGCGGCACTTGTCCATAGCTCGATATCCTGTTCGTTCTGGATTGACAGCTTCTCGAGCTGTGCCGCCCGCGCGCTGATCTTCGCGATTTGACGTTTCGTGCGCGCGTCGAGCAACTCGAGTTCCGTATCGAGCGCATTGATCTCGGAAACCATCAGTCGGCGGTTCGCGAGATTCGAGAGCCGCTCGGACAACGCCTTCGTCTCCACTTCGATGTCATCGAGCGCCTCTGTTGCCTCCGCCGAGAGCCCCGTGGCGGCGAGCGTCGAGTCGATGTTCGCGAGTCGGTCCTCGATGGCGTTCGCCTGGAGTGCAAAGTTGCGAATCGTGACTGCCTCGGGCTCGTCCTCTACGCTCGCGGCGCCCTGCGGCTCAGGTCCTGGAGAACCCTGCGCCATCGCGCTCGCGCCTACGAAGCACAGAGACAAGATGACCAGAGACAAGATGACCAGAACGGCTCTACTGAGATCATCGACGCGCATCGTTCGTTCGTCCCTACACCAACGCACTCGCCCATGCCAGCGCGGCTGGAACCGCGTTCCTCGGTAGGCCTATGGACACTCGGCGCTTAGCGCTGTACCACAGAGCTCGTTCAGTGAATCGCCCAGTCGACCGTCCAAGAGGCAAGAGAGCCATGATCATAGCCGCGCTAGTCGTAGTGTTTCATACGATGGGGTTTCTCTCGTCCATTCATTCGATCATGAGCACACGCACCTCCCAGGGCGCCATCGCCTGGGCCGTGAGCCTCAACACCTTTCCCTATCTCGCGGTCCCGGCCTACTGGGTTCTCGGTCGCAGCAAATTCGAGGGCTATGTGGTCGCCCGTCGAAGCAAAGACGCGGCCAACGATTCGGTCGAACGCCAGGTGATCGCATCCCTCGAGCCGTTCATGGTCCCAGGAGAGGACGGAGCGGAGGCCGTTCGCGCCGGCGAAGCGCTGGCGGGGATGCCGGTTCTCTCAGGCAACCGTGTCGATCTCCTCATCGACGGCGAGGCAACGTTTCGAAGCATCTTGGAAGGCATCGATCGGGCGCAGAGCTACGTACTCGTTCAGTTCTACATCGTCCACGACGACGACCTTGGACGCGCGCTCAAGGAACGCTTGATAGCGAGGGCGAAGGAAGGCGTTCGTGTCTACTTCTTGTACGACGAAATCGGGAGTCACGGCCTGCCGGAGAGCTACAAGCGCGAGCTTCGAGAGGCAGGCGCCGACATCCGGGAGTTCAACACGCGAAAGGGCCGACGGAATCGCTTCCAGTTGAACTTCCGGAATCATCGCAAGATCGTCGTGACCGACGGCCGCGTCGCATGGATCGGAGGTCACAACGTCGGTGACGAGTATCTCGGAAAAGATCCGAAGTTCGGCCACTGGCGAGACACCCACGTCCGGATCGAGGGGCCAGCCGTTCTCAAGGCGCAGATCTCGTTCTCGGAGGACTGGTACTGGGCGACGAACGCGATGCCGGACGTTCAGTGGTCCGTCCAGGCCGCAGCAGACGGAAGCGATGCTCGGGTCTTGGTCATCCCAACCGGACCGGCCGACGAGTTGGAGTCCGCGAATCTCATGTTCGTCCACGCCATCAACTCGGCGCGCAAGCGAATCTGGATCGCCAGCCCCTACTTCGTTCCTGATCACGCGGTAATCGTCGCCCTTCAGTTGGCGGGTTTGAGAGGGGTCGACGTGAGGGTGCTAGTTCCCGACGAGCCCGACCATCTAGCGGTCTACCTCGCCGCATTCTCGTACTTCGATGAAGCTGGCAAGACGGGCGCCAAGTTCTACCGGTACCAAGACGGGTTTCTGCACGAGAAGGCGATGCTGATCGACGACGACGTGGCGACCATTGGCACCGCGAACTTCGACAACCGCTCGTTCCGACTGAATTTCGAGGTTACTGCCGTCGTGGCCGATCCGAGCTTCATCCAAGACGTCGAGAACATGTTCGAGCGCGACTTCGCCCATGCCCGCATGATGCGTGAGGGCGAGTACGACGAGAAGCCATGGTACTTCCGGCTCGGGGTTCGCACCGCACGCCTCACGGCTCCCATCCTCTGACAACTCGAAGTCCAAGTGCTTGCCTGGGGGTACGGCGAGCTTTTCCTATAAACAGGAAAGCCGACTCTTTCGAGCCGGCCCCCCAAGTAGTCGCAACCATCATTGCCGTGGGATTGTATTGAGTCGAACCCCTACATGTTACTAGTAGGTGGGAACCGGTACCGCACGCTTTAGGCCCCCCGATGACGCTAGCCGGGTCCGCACACCACGTACGCTGTTAGCTCCCTATTCGACCTAGTCAGGGATTCTCACTCTTTCCTCACCTGCAACGACAGAAGGACCAAAGGTTAAAGTAGAGCCGGGCTCCGCTCTGGTCAACTCAGGCCTTCACCGGGCTCGCTTTGAGGGCGGCGCGGCCGTCTTTCACGTACACCGTGAATCGAACTTCGGAGGCGTTGTGCCGCTGCATGACTTGGCTACGAGCCGAGTCGAGCTTTCGGACGAACTTCTCGAAAGTAAGACCGTTGGTCGGCGCGCCACATTGCTCCTGAGTCGCCAGGAACTGCTCGAAGACCTCGCGGAAGTGGGTCTCCTCGCCGTCTTCTCCGGGCGCGGAGGCCTCGATGAGCGACTGGGGCACGTGCTTGACCTGCGTGTTCTCGTCCGGATGGTCGTACCCATCGTACTCGTCGAGAAGTGCGTTGGGTCGCGTTGGCGGATCGTCCGGCATCGGCGTCATTCCATCGTCGGGCTGGCGAACGGCTGCCGCGGCTGGCTGACGCGTCGAGGGAGCCCGGCTCGGCCACGAGGATGCTCGTTTCGGCCGCGAAGAAGGCGTACGTTTGGGGCGCGCCGTCGCTGCGCTGTCAGGGCGCGCCGTCGTCGTCGCACCGCCAGGCGACGCGGTGACCTGGTCCCCGGTGTCGTTGGATGGCTTCGAGCCTCCCGGCGGGTCGATCGGAGCCATCGCCGGCACCTCTGGCTCGTCCTCGACCGTGACGCTCTTCGCGGTCGGGGCCTCCGCCGCACTGAAGCCGAAGTAGCCGGTGTCTGCGCTGTCGCGGGTGGTGTTGAGGATCTGATCGAGGTCGACCGCAGCGCGAACCTCCGCATCCTCCTTGAAACCGACGCCTGCTCGCAGAGCGTTGTTCACGCTCTCCGCGATCTTGCGGTAGTGACGGCGAAGCGCGCCTGCGGGAAGACCGGTGACCTCTTTCCGCTCGAGGCTCACAGCGCTGAGGATGCCGTCGTTGCGTTGCCCAATCACTGGGTCGGGCGCTCCACCGAGACCGTAAATATAGTGAAAATCCGTGCCTTTCGGCAGGGGATCATCGAAGAGTC
>CBDUCC010000197.1:0-7208 GCA_965365555.1 uncultured Myxococcales bacterium
GGTAGTCGCTCTCCCCGCCATTGCGGCACAACTTGCAGGGGTCGCGGCCGGGGTTCCTCTGTTCGTCAACGTGGCGCTCGTCGTCATCTCTCGCAAGGAACAGGCGGTCGCACTGGTCGAGGCCCAAGCGGCAGCGAACGAAATGTCGCTCGCCGCGCTCCGCAGCCGGCTCGAGCCGCACTTCCTCTTCAACGCGCTGAACACGCTTCGGGCGACGATTCGACGGGATCCCGAGCAGGCCCGCGCGCTGGTCTCGGACTTGGCCGATCTCTATCGCTACCTGCTTCATCACCCACATGACGCGTCGGTGATGAACGAGGTCGAGCACGCATGCGCCTACCTCGCGATCGAGCGGGCGCGGCTCGGCGATGAGCGGCTCGCGGTCCAGACCTCGGTCGACGAGAGCGTTCGGGACGCCCGCGTGCCCGCGCTCCTCCTGCAACCGATCGTCGAGAATGCAGTAAAGCACGGGATCACGCCGAAGCAGGGCCTCGGAAGGATCACGATTCGGGCCTCGGACCTCGGCGATCGGCTTCGCATCGAGGTCGAAGACGAGGCGGATGGTCCTCGCCAGGGGACATCCACCAAGGGGTCGGGCCTGGCACTGCAAACACTTCGCAAGCGCCTCACTCAGCAATACCATGGCCTGGCGAACCTCGAGCTTGCCTCGATGGACCGGGGCACCCTCGTGACGCTCGAACTGCCCAAACAGGAACAGGTGCTAGGAGAGCCGACATGAACATTCGCGCCATCGTCGTCGACGACGAGCCGCTCGCACGAGACGAGCTTCGGTTCATGCTGGGTCAGTGCGAGGACATCGAGGTCGTGGGAGAGGCACGGAACGCCCCGGAGGCCCAGACGCTCTGTGATAGCGAGCGCCCAGACGTCGCCTTTCTCGATCTCCGGATGCCTGGGCCCGATGGCGTGGCGCTCGCTGAGACCCTGATGTCGAACCACCCAGAGCTCAAAGTCGTCATCGTCTCCGCGCACGATGAAGGAGCACTCCGAGCGTTCGAGGCACGGGTGGCCGACTATCTGCTCAAGCCGGTTCGGCTCGAGCGGCTCCGCCAGGCCGTCGAGCGAGTCCGAGATTCGGGAGGGTCGACGACGCCCGAGCGCCTCGATCGGATCGCCGTCCGCCGACGGGACGCATACATCGTCTTGGAGCTCGACGACGTGGTCTACTTCGAGGTCAAGGACGAGCTGGTGTGGGCCGTGACCGAGGCAGACCGCTTCGCACTCGACAAGACACTCGCCGTCTTGGAAGCGGAGCTCGATCCGGAAGCCTTCTTTCGATCGCACCGCGGCTTCATCGTGCGATACGATCGGATACGAGCGATCGAACCCACCGGTGCGGGCACGTACCAGCTGCTTCTGGATCACCCGGAGGAACCCAAGGTCCCGCTGGCGCGAGAGCGCGCCAAGAAGCTTCGGGAGCGCATTCCGTTCTCCGGCTGAGCGCGAATTTCAGATAGCAAACCCGCGGCGCGATGGTACACCGGCTCCATGATGGGGTTGCCACGCCTGAGGTCGCTTGCCGTAGGGGCTCTGGTCGCGCTCGCCGCGCTGAGCGGTTGCAAGAAGGGGAAAGATTCGAACACACCGGTCGAGGAAAAGCGCGAGCCTCCGCCGCCGTCCGGGACGATCAGCCTGCAAGGCATGTACACCTACATGGCCGACGCTGGCCTATTCGTGGATTGCGCGACCCGGGAACAATGGCCCGTCGCCACGGAGGGCGACAACGCCAACCTGGAGCGCGCTTACGGCAAAGCGAAGATCGAGCCCGGTTCGCCGCTGCTGGTCACGGTGGAGGGCCGACTCGAGCCACGTCCGAAGATGGATGGCCGAGGCAAGGAAACCAACTTGATCGTCGAGCGCTTCGTTCGAACCTGGCCCCGGGAGAGTTGTGGAAGCATGACGAAAGTCGCGTTGGAGAACACACGCTGGGGGCTGCTCGAGATCCATGGTGAAACGATCACGGTCACCGCCAAGGAACGTGCACCGTACCTCGAGCTGAACCCGAGCAAGCGAAGCGCCTACGGATTTGGCGGCTGCAACCGATTCTTCGGCACCTACGAAGCAACCGAACGAACCCTCGAGTTCGAAGCGATGGGCGCGACGCGCATGGCATGTCCGGATGGGATGGGCGAAGAACAGGCCCTCTTCCGCGCCATGGACGCGACGACGCGCTACGAGATCCACGGTTCCAAGCTGGTGCTTTTCGCCGGGGACACACCGGTAGCTCGGTTCGAGGCCCGAGAACGAACGGACCCCGAACCAAGCGCACCGGAAGAGCCTCAGCGGCCAGCAAACACGCCATAGCCGCGCACTTCGAGCTCCTCTACAATCTCTTCCTCACTCAGGTCGACGTCGACCTCCAGGTTGAAAGCGATCAAACGGACGGCCTGGCTGGCGCTGTCGGCGAATCGACGAATGATAGTGAACTTGGGAAACATGATGGACCTCCTTTGGCGGCGTTGCTGTGCCGCATCCTCATGCATCCTAGGAAGCCGCCCGAAGAAGGTCCTTTGCAGGACCTTAGCAAACGCTTAGCGTACGCTTCCATGGGTATTGGTCATGACCTACCTATTCGATGAGTTCGAGCTCGACCCGGCGCAGCGAGAGCTTCGCGTGAACGGAGAGGCGCGCCCCCTCCAGCCGCAGGTCTTCGATTTGCTGCGCTACCTGATCGAGCAACACGCACGTGTTGTGCCCAAAGCGGAGCTCCTCGAGCAGCTCTGGCCCGATACGATCGTGACCGAGAGCTCACTCCAGCGGGCCGTCAGCCTCGCCCGAAGCGCTCTCGGGGATCGGGGCCCGGAGCTGATTCAAACCTTCCCGCGGCAGGGCTACAGGTTCGTCGGGAAGATTGCGGCAGCCGAGAAGCCCTCGGCGCGACCTGCTCTTCGACCGAGGTACGCCCAAAGTGGCGACGTGCATATCGCCTTCACCACGCTCGGTGAGGGCGACGTCGACATCGTCGTCGTCAATGGATGGATCTTGCCGATGCGCGCGATGTTCCAGCATCCCAAGACCCGCGGGTTTTTCGAAGCCTTATCCCAGTTTGGACGGGTGATCACCTTCGACAAGCGGGGCACTGGACTCTCGGATCGAGTGAAGGAGCTCCCCCCTCATGAGCAGCGGATGGACGATCTTCGGGTGGTGCTGGACGCCTGCAACGTCGAGCAGGCGCTGTTGATCGGGTTCTCCGAGGGAGGCGCTCTGGCGATGTTGTACGCAGCCACGCATCCGGAGCGTGTGAGGGGCCTGCTCCTGTGCGGGGCCTTTGCGCGCATGACCCGGACGACCGACTTTCCCTGCGGCTGGGCTCCCGAGGAAATGGACCGGCTCAAGGCGTACATTCGAGGCGGTTGGGGGCGCGGAGCGTCACTGCGCCCGATCGCACCCGAGGGCCTTCGGCAAGACTCGGAGTTTCTCGATTGGGTTGCGTTCGCCGAGCAGGAAGGCACGAGCCCGGGCGGCGCTCTCGACTTCCTGCAGATGAACATGGCGATCGACCTCCGCGCGACCTTGCCAGCGATCCGGGTGCCGACAGCCGTGCTTCAGGTGGCGGACGACAGAATGATTCACCCTGGCAACGGGGCGTACCTGGCAAAGCACATCCCTGGAGCACACTACGTGGAAGTCGAAGGAAGCGATCACGTGTTCTTCTTCGAACGGCAGGATCAGCTCCTCGCCAACGTGAAGCGACTCCTCGAACATGAACCAGCGGAGGTGGAGGAGGACCGCTTCCTCAGCACGGTGCTCGTCGGCAGCGGACGCGCCGATCAGCCTGCCTGGCTCGAGGAGGTGACGCGCTTCGGAGGAGTGGCCTTGCCTGACGAGCAGCAGGCCTATTTCGATGGGCCGATCCGGGCGATTCGATGCGGTGCGGTGCTCGCCAGGCGTCTGGATGAATCGTTCGGCGTGCACGCTGGAGCCGTGGTTCGGCTGGGGTCGTCGGTCCGCGGCCAGGCCTTCGATCTGGCCGAGGCGATCGCTGGGCAAGCGCCCGCTGGCGAGGTCTGGGTCTCGCGCGTGTTGGTCGATCTCGTTCCAGGGAGCGACCTCCGCTTCGACCAGACGGGCGGCTCGGTCGCGGAAAAGGGCTGGGAAATCCCGCTCTTCTCGCTGCGCGTAGAGAGCTAAGGAACCGGTAAGCACCCCACAAGGACCTTCGCACGCTGCCTCCGTACGTTCGGAACACAAGGAGGCCACGATGCCCTACTCGAACGCCGCAGAGACTCTCACTGACACGACTCTTGGCCACCCCGTCCGGATCTCACGCCGATTCAACGGTCCCCCCGGTTCGGGGAACGGCGGTTGGAGCGCAGCTCTTCTAGGCAAGCAGATCGGACCCGAGGTCGAGGTGACCTTGAAGCGCCCGATCCCACTCGAGCGGGAGATCCGAGTGCTGCAGGATGCGCAGACCGCGCATCTGATGGATGGCGATCTCGAGATCGCAAGCGCCCGGGCGGCGGTGCTCGACCTCGACATCCCGGACGCGATCACCTTCGCGGAAGCCGCCACGGCGCGCGCCAACTTCGCAGGCTACAGCGCGCATCCGTTCCCGAACTGCTTCGTCTGCGGAACGGGGCGATGCTGCGGCGAAGGCATGTGTCTGTTCACCGGTCCATACATGAGGGGCATGGTGGCAAGCTCCTGGGTTCCGGACGCGGCGTTCCTGACGCCGGAAGGCGTGGTGACGCCCGAGCTGGTCTGCGCCGCACTCGACTGTCCCGGCGCATGGGCACTGATCGACCGCTACGGGATGGAAGGCCCTGTGGTCTTGGGTCGTCTCAGGTACAGACTCGACAAGCCGATCCATGCAGGTGAGCGCTACGTCGTGCAGGGCTGGGCGCGGGGTCGCGAGGGTCGCAAAGCATATTGCGGCACGGCCGTGTACGATGCCGAAGGCGAGGTCTGCGCTTCGGCCGCGGCCACCTGGATCGAGCTCCGTTGATCCGAGAGCCCATTCGAAACCCCGCCACACCCCCACGCGCGGGGGCTCGCGCGGGGACACGCACCCCCTTGCCACAGGCAATGATTCCAGTCACTTACGAACCCAAGTGCGAATTCCTTCTACAGCGGAGTCCTGCCGCTAGAAATGACTTCGCGATCGGGTGTGCCATGCGTTGGAATGATTTGGGTTTTAGGGGGGGTGCGTGTCCCCAGGAACTGGAAAACAGTGTATGAGGTCGGGGATGAAGATTGGGATTGTTTCGATCAACGTGGGTGGGCCGGACACCGCGGAACGTATGGTCGAGTTGTGCCAGCACGCCGAGGCTGCTGGCATCGAGTCCGTGTGGACCTTCGAGCACGTGATCGTGCCGGTCGACTACGACTCGAAGTACCCCTACGCCCGCTCCGGAAAGATGGGAATCGCCCCCGAGGGCTGGTTCGTCGACCCGCTGATCTCCCTGGGCCACGTCGCGGCGGCCACCAAGACGATCCGGCTCGGGACCGGGGTCAACATCCTGCCGCAGACCAATCCACTGCTCTTCGCCAAACAGGCCGCATCGATCGACGTGTTGAGCGGGGGCCGCCTCACGCTCGGCCTCGGCATCGGCTGGCTGGCCGAGGAGTACGAGGCGATGGGAACGCCGTTTGAACGCCGGGGAGCGCGCTTCGACGACTACGTGGCTGCGATCAAGAAGGTCTGGAGCGGCGAGGTCGTCGAACACCAGAGCGAGTTCCTCTCCTGGCATGGCTTCAAGAGTTACCCGACACCGGCTCAGAAGCCGCACCCTCCGATTCTCATCGGCGGAACGACGCAGAAGACACTCGAACGCGTGGTGAACGCCGCCAACGGCTGGTACGCACCGAGCGATTCACGCGAGGAGCTCGCGCGACAGATCCAAGAGCTCCGCCGCCTTGCCACCACCGCAGGCCGTTCGCCCGACTCTCTCGACGTCACGATCAACTGGCGGTTCGGCAAGCACCCCGACGCCCTCCCCGCCTACGAGGAGCTCGGCGTCACGCGCGCAGTGGTGTTGCTCGGAGGGGTCGGCGAAGCGGACCCCCGAAAGGCGATCGATGTGATCGCCTCCCGGGCGAAGCTCTAAACGACCACCTTCGTAGGTTCAGGGTGTGAAGTTCGAGATCACGCAGTTCGACCAAGCATCGAGCTCGGCGTCACAGGCGTCTCCATCGCAGTCATTGGCCCCAAAGCAGTCGCCTAGGGTGTCCAGCTCGCTAGGGCAGCTATCGAGAATCCCTGCCGGAAAATCCGAGAAGCCGAACTCGCAGGCCTGCTCACAGTCGGCCTGGCCGCCTCCGCAATCCTGACAAAGGCTGGTGCAAAAATCGCCGCCATTTCCGCCGTCCCCGCCCCCATTTCCCGACTCGTCGTCATCACTGCCGCAACCGGTGATCGCGAGCATCAGACCGCATACGACCGCACAAATCCATCGTGTCTTCTTCATGAACCCAGCCTCCTCACCACCGGTGCGATGGTGTCCGTAGGTGTGGGTACCAGAATACTGATGGACTGTTCAAGTAATAAGACCGGCCCCCGAACGCCGGCCACTATGGATCCCGGTCAGAGAAGAGTCTGAACGAACTGCCGGAGCTGCGGGAGGTTCATCGCCCCGGGCTGCCGGGCCACCTCCCGCCCCTGCTTGAAGACCGCCGTGGTCGGGATGCTGCTGATCCCGTATCGCTGCGCCAGCATCGGGCTCTGGTCCGTGTTGACCTTGGCGAAGCGGACGCGGGGCTCGAGCTCGGCTGCCGCCTGCTCGAAAAACGGCGCCATCATCTTGCAGGGGCCGCACCATGGCGCCCAGAAGTCCACCACCAGGGGGAGGTCGCTTCGCTGCAGGTGTTTGTCGAAAGTCCGATCGCTGAGCTCGACGGGATGGCCCGAAAACAGGGGCGTTTTGCATTTTCCGCACTTCGGGGCATCTCCGAGTCGTGCGCTCGGGATTCGGTTCGCTGCCTGACAGTCGGGGCAGATGACGATGGAGGAAGCAGTCATGGAGGGAACCTAAGCACGAATCGGGCTCGATCGAGGGTATCGAAGACGATTCTCAGAGAAGCCAGGGCGCCCTCGCGTGCGCCCCGAAATAGGCTGCTTGACGGCCTCTCGGACCCAGCCCATATTCCGGCCCCTTCAGACAGAGAAACACCTATTTTTCGAGAGATTTAGCGCGAGAAACGCATGGCACTGACCGCCGATAGAAAGTCCGAGCTGATCGGTCAATTCCGCA
>CBDUCC010000198.1:0-7203 GCA_965365555.1 uncultured Myxococcales bacterium
GCGCAACGAGCATCGCGCCAATGACGACTGCCGTAGAACCTTGCATGAGCCCGAGTGACGCGAGAACCGACGCCAGCGCCATCATCATGACGAAGTCTACATCGGCCGCACTCGACCTGCCGACCCGCTCTGCTAGCGCGACGCGGTCTTCTCGCTCCAGCAAAGGAAACCCGAGGTACCGATGAATCACACCAGGCTCAATCGTGGATCGGACATCTTCGTTCATGTCCGGCAGGATACACCAGGCTACCGACTCATCGGCGTCGTAAGGCCGCCAACGCCTACTGCGCGAGGCCGCTTCCCAGTTCGCTCGCTTTGGCTGCGATGCCCCGTCGCTGCCCAAGATCGCCGACTGGGTAGGGAGCCGCGCGATGTGCGCCGCCTTCTGGGACTTCTGCCAGCAGCACCCCGACGACGCGTATGCCTCGGGAGTGTTTGCTCATCGGCTGCTCCAGAACCCTGTTCGCATTTTGGGGGCAGTGAATCATGCAGCCGCCCGGTCAGCGAATGCGACGTTTGCGCCCGCGGCTTCTCCCGGCGCCGCTGGTGTCGCCTGCGCCGTAACCTTCGGTCCAGGCAGCGACAGGCGCAGGATGCGTCCGATGACGCTGCTCAGTTGGCGCCGAAAGCTGCCGGTGTTGTAGCTCTGGCCGTAGCGCGCACAGATCTCCTGCACGCGGGGGGCCATCTCCGGGTAACGTGCCGCGGGAATGTCCGGGAAGAGGTGGTGCTCGATCTGGTGGCTCAGGTGACCGGTGAGGACGTGAAGCCAGCGACTCCCCTCGATGTTTGCTGAGCCGTTGAGCTGGCGTACGTACCACTGGCCTCGGCTCTCGTGCTTGGTCTCGGCTTCGTCGTAGACGCGCACCCCCTCCGGGAAGTGCCCGCAGAAGATGACAGAGAAGGCCCAGACGTTGCGGATGCCGTTGGCAAAAAGGTTGCCGACAAACACGCGTGGCGCGTTGCCAAGCGCCAGCGCCGGGAAGAACAGATAGTCTTTGAAGAGCTGCCATCCGGCCTTCTTCACGAAAGGCAGCGCGCGCTTTTTGAGCTCGGCCGGCGTCTGTTCGCCCCTCCTCACCTCCTCGACGCGGAGGTCGTGAGCGCCCACTCCCCACTGAAAGAGCAGCGCCAGGGCCCCGGCACTGATCGGTTGCGCCAGGTATCTCGGGCGCCATGCTTGCTCCGGTGTGACGCGGAGCAGGCTGTAGCCGACGTCGCGATCCTTGCCGAGGATGTTGGTGAAGGTGTGGTGCTCGAAGTTGTGCGAGTGGCGCCAGTCGTCGCCCGTGCAGACGTTGTCCCACTCGTAGCGATGCGAATCGAGCGCCGGGTCGCCCGTCCAGTCGTACTGGCCATGCATGATGTTATGCCCGATCTCCATGTTCTCGAGGATCTTCGAGAGTCCGACCGCAGTCGTTCCGAGCACGAAGCTCACGGGATCGAGACCGAAGTGAAGGAGCACACGGCCGGCCGCCTCGCTATGGTTGGCGGTGCGGATGATTTGACGGATGTGCGCGACGTCGCGCTCGCCGAGGTCTGCGACGACTTCCTGTCGAAGCGCATCGAGCTCGCGGCCGAAGGCATCGGCTTCTTGCGGCGTCAGGTTCTTGCTTTGGGTCGTCATGGGATGTCCTTTCAAAGGCCGAGCTCCAGGTCGGAGCGGGGCACGGAAATGCACAATTGGATTTCTTGGTCGGGCTCGCTCGACACCTCACCGGTGACGAGGTTCTGCACGGTCCCGCTTTGCTTGCGGCACTTGCAGGTGTGGCAGATGCCAATGCGGCAGCCGTGCGGAGGGCGCTCCCCGGCGCGCTCGAGCTGCTCCAGCAGGCTTCCTTCGCCACTGACCACGACGTCTCGCTCCGAGCGTGCGAGGCGCACCTGCACCCCGTTTGAAGAGGTCGCTTCTGGGACCGGGCTCAGCGCCGGCGTGAAGCGCTCACGTGCCAGCAGCTCAGACGCGCCGACGCTCTCCCATAGCCGCTCCGCTCGCTCCATGAGCGGTTCGGGACCACAGAGGAAGGTCGAGCGCTCGGCGAAGTCGGGGACGAGCTCAGCGAAAAATGCCTCATCGAAGCCACGCGGCGAGGAGGCGTCGTCGTCGAGGCACAAGACTAGACTCAGGCCCCGGTGGCGGTCGGCGAGCTCGGTGAGCTCTTTGCCGAAGATCACATCGGCGCGGCTGCGTGCGTGGTGAACGAAGATGACGTCGTCGATTGCGTGGCGCGCCGCGAGATCGCGCAGCATTGACATGACCGGCGTGATGCCACTGCCGCCGCTGAGAAGTAGCAGCTTGTCGGGTGTGTTCGCGGGCAGCACGAATTCGCCAGCCGGGGCCCCGAGGCGCAGGATGTGGCCGTTGCGCACCTGCTCGTGGAGCCAGGTCGACAGGCGGCCGCCGGGCGTGCGCTTGACGGTGATCGAAACCAGGGTGTCGCCCGGCGCCGACGAGATCGAATAGCAGCGACGGACGCGTACCCCGTCGATCTCGACCTCGACCAAGGCATGCTGCCCCGCGCGATGTCGGCTCCAGGCGGCGTTCGGCTGTAGCAGGAAGGTCTTGGTGTCCGCGGTCTCCTCGATGACTTCGAGCACCCGGGCGCGGATCTCGCGAAGTGAGCGGACCGGGTCGAGCTCGCCCAGCCAGAACTCGGCTTGCCGGTCGAGGAACAAGCGCTTCGCGGCTGTGCTTCCTGCGCTCGTCCACGCCTTTGTCTTCTCTGTCATTGCCCTCATGGAAACCTCCGATCAAGTAACTTACGTAGCCGTAACTTACGCACACGTAGATTGAGGGCAAGGTCTTTGTTGTGTAAATCCGACAAACATAAGAAGAAAGAGGGCATTCAGGATGAAAAATGACCGTGGCACAACCTACGGATGCGTATTATCATCGGCGCCATGGCCAGTAGAAGCCGCCGTCTGTCAGCCTCGGAGCGTCGCGCGCAGCTCGTCGACGTGGGACGGGCGGCGTTTGCCGAGCACGGCTACGAGGGCACCTCGGTCGAGGAGATCGCCAAGCGCGCCAAGGTGTCCAAGCCCATCGTCTATGAACACTTCGGTGGCAAAGAGGGGCTCTACGCGGTCGTCGTCGATCGCGAGATGGACTACGTGGAGCGCCGCATCATCGAAGCTATCTCGTCCGGGTCGCCACGAGAGCGGGTCGAACGCGCTTCCCTCGCGGTCCTGAGCTACGTGAGGGACCATCCCGACGGCTTCGCCGTGTTGTCTCAGGACTCCCCACTCACCTCATCGCGCAGCACGATCGCGAGCCTCCTGAACGACATGGCCGAGCGCGTCGGTGACGTGTTCGTATCTGCGTTCAAGGAAGCGGGCTACGACCCGAAGGCAGCCCCCATCTACGCGAATGCGCTCATCGGCATGGTCACTTTCGTCGGCAAGTGGTGGACCGAACAGCGCAAGCCCTCGGTCGAGGAGGTCGCGAAGCACATCAGCGCACTTGCCTGGATGGGTCTGCGCCACCTGCCCAAAGAGCCGACGCTCAGCGGAGCGTGACCATTTCGCAACGGGCATGCGTGAAGGGGCTCTCCACCAGGGCGACCCCGAGAGCAACGCGCGCATGGTGATGGCGATGCACCTTGTGTTTGACTATGGCGTTTGGTGCGCGTGCCGACAGTGCGCCAATCGTCCCATCACGCCGGGCTCGAGGGGAAGCCCTTGTTCGAAGCGCTCCGGAGCGATACACGCTTCTTCGACACGCTCGCCCGCGCCGCCCACAGCCGGATCGTGACACTCAAGATGCTACGGGACGTGAGCCAGGAGCAGCGGGCGAGGTTCGCGTCCTCGAGTATGAAGCGGTCGGGCGCAACTTGTTCGTCGTGTGGCTCAGAACCAAGAGCGAGTGACGAACCGTGAACATGACGATGCGGGCACGTCCCGGTCATGTTTGAGGTGTCTATATGATTCCGGTTTGTTGTGATGGTCGGCGAAAACCAGGGGTCGTGAACCCACTACCCGAAGGTCCTCGGTTCGAATCCGGCCCCCCGCAACCACGATCAAAGTCGGCTTTCGCGTCCGCGGCTCTCCTGGGCGACGTCGGCAGTCGGCTCCTTCATCGCCTCAACCCGCTCGAACCATGCATAGAGCCGAGGTCGCGATTGGACGTTTTCGAAGATCGGAAACGCGCTGATGCAGGTGAGTGCGCCGTGCATCGCAACGTCAGCGACGCTGAGAGCATCTCCGCACACGAAATCTCGTTCTCCCAGCTCTCGTTCGAAGTAGTCCAAGTTTTCGCGGACCCAAGCGTGTGCGTCGGTCCGTCCGTTCCGCTTGAGTATGCGTTTTGCGACCGCATGCATGATTACCGGACCGCCAAACTTGACAGCCAAACCCTCGCCAGCGCCAAAGCGACTGTGCTTCGCAATGATCTTGGAGGCCTTGTTGGCTTCGCGCCACGTTCCATAGAGCACCGGCGGGAGAGACTGGATGAACTCCTCGTCCACCCATTGTTCCATCGCGTCGGCGCTCGCACGCGTGGCTTCATCGGCCGGGATGAAAGGAACTGTTTCCGGAAATGCTTCGTCGAGCTGCGATAGAATCTGCGTCGAGTCCCACAAGACGGTATCTCCGACCTCGAGGACTGGGACCTTCTTCGGCGCCCCTTCGGGTAGCGGAGGTAACTCGACCTTGGACCGGGGGCTCACCTCGACCTCCTCGAACGGGATGCCTTTGAGCTGAAGTCCAGCACGAACCTTGTTGCAGAAGGGGCAGAGCGCGAACTGGTACAGGGTAGTGGTCATCGGCTTGCGCTCGGCCTACGGGGTCGTCGGGCTTCGTGCAAGCCCCAGTCGTTCCTCAAAACGTCGTCCACCGCGAGATGTGAGCCGCGACGTACAGGCGGGGCCCGCTTGTCGGTCAAAGGGCCGACGCGGTTGCGTGACATTCCGACTTTCTGGGCAACCTCGGTCGGATCTGCGCCCCCGGAGCTTTCACAGCTCGTACCGCCTGCCAGTTGGTGGTTCAGCTGGCGCAAATGGTTCGTGATTGGGGCGTCAATGCAGCCATTTCGCGCCGGTTGTGGCCGAATCGACGAGAAACCGATGCGTTTGGTTGGCACGCCTCATGCGTCTCGATCACGGCATCGGATTGGGCGAATGCGCTTCTACTCTCACATTTGTTTATTCGCGTCTGTTGCCGTTGCCATCTTGCCGTTGCCGGCGTTGGCTCACGAAGCTGACGAGACAGTTTCAGACCCTGGTTTTCGTCCGTATAGCGAATACGCTTCTGCGTTCGTCCATCGTCTGGATGAGGCAACGATTGCGGTTCATCCGACGCTCATCCGCGGTCCCGTAGGAACTTCACATTCCGTCGCGTCGCAGAAGCAGATCATCGGCTCGATCGGAGATAAGAACCCGTGGACCGCTATCGAGGGATCGATCCGTGTCGACTTGGGCAGGTTGGAAGCTCGCTCTCAATGGGAGCTGTTTCTCAACGACATCGAGCGTATCTCGGAGACGCTCAAAGGTCAGCCCCCCGACGCGGACTACCACCTGTTCCTCGAGCTTATGTCTCCGGTAAGCAATCGAATCTTTGGCATCCATTGCTATGTCTTCGACCGAAGAGGCCGGAATGCGTTCTCGTTCCTGCTGAACTCTCATCACCGGTTGTTCTCTGATGCTAGGCTGACCACGAGAGTGACGTCGGAAAAAGGGATTGCCAAGCTCGTGGACAAAGCCACAGACGTTGCGAGGGTCGCTTTCAAGGCGCAAGTGGATCGCGCGCGGAAAGACCTCACGAACGTCACGGATACCCGCTCGATCAAAACCAAAGAGGGCGTGCTAGATGACTTCGAATCCGGCTTGCCGTCTGGGACAGACCAGTCGGGAGTTCGAATTGGTTTCGTCACGTTTAGCGATCAACGTAGCACCGCGAAAATCTCCACGACAGCCCCGCCTTCGCCAATGCCTGACAAGCGGGCCGGCAAAGCGCTAAAGCTCGACTTCGACGTCGTTTCTTGGGCGGCCTTCGCGCACCTGTTCGAAAACGAGACCGTCGACCAATGGGTCTCGTATGACTGGAGCGAATTCAACCAGCTCAGCTTCTGGCTGTACGGTCACAACAGCGGCAGGCCGCTGTTCGTCCACATACTCGATAACCGCAAGCCTTCGTCGACCGTAGACGATGCGGAACGCATTGGTTACGAGTTCACGGATGATTTCTCCGGATGGGAGAAGGTGACCATCCGGTTCGCAGACATGCGCCGGAAGGAGGTTGGCAACGGGGCGCCGGTAGATGGCCTCGGTCTGTCCGCGGTTCACGGTTGGGCTTTCGGTACGCTGAATACAAACGGTCCGATCACCTACTATCTCGACAGTTTCGAGCTACGAAACGTGCCCTCCTGTCGTGCTGAGCTTGCCATCAATGAGCTGCCGATGTTCGGTCACATCCAGAAGACCCCGAAGCAGCAACAATCGGACAAACGGTTCGTCGAGCAGATCACAAAGGACGGTCGCAGCCCGGAGGCTGCCGCTGAATACGTGGCACGTGTTGGATGGAGTGCCTTCAACCAGGGCGATTGTTCCCTGGCCATGAAGCGGTTCAACCAGGCGTGGCTGCTCGATCCCAAGAACCAGTCTGCGTTGTGGGGCTTTGCTGCGATCTGCATGGACCGAGGCCAGGTCGAGGAAGCCGTTCGTTACTACCGGATGGCGATCGACAGCGGGCCCGAGAACTCCAAGCTTCAAAAGGACTACGAAGACGCCCTGCGGCGGCTGAAGAAGTGACCGAGCTTTGTTAGGCCCATCAGCCTCCGACTGGGGTAGCGGGCTTTCCCTGCGATGTGAACGCAAGAACTGCGAGGACAATGCGGTCGCGCGTGCAAAGTCTGCACTGACAGAGAAAGCGCAGAATTACGTATTGCGCCGCCTTCCGTGGCGACTCACCTATGCCTGTGCATGGTGTGTTGCCCCGTGAAGACCAGGAGGTTTGCTTATGCGTTGGTTGATTGGCTTTGTGCTTGTTCTGGCTGCAGTAGGAGCCGTGCGCCTCTTGGGCTGTGGTGAGACGCCGGGCGGTGTTGGGGGTACCGGTGGAACCGGAGGCGTTGCCGGTGAAGGCGGTAACGGCGGAACCGGTGGAGATGCTGGCGACGGCGGAACCGGCGGAGATGGTGGCGTGGCAGGCGACCCCATCGCGGACCTGGTGGACAAGATCCGGACCGAGATTGACCCCGCGTTCGTGTAT
>CBDUCC010000199.1:0-7190 GCA_965365555.1 uncultured Myxococcales bacterium
AGGCGTGATGCTGACCTGCGACACGCTTCCCGATCCGCCATTGGACTGTGGCAAGACCTGCGCCTCGGACTCCGCGTGCGAGGCGAGCTTTTGCAACAACGGTGTCTGCGTTGCGAACTGTGCGACCGACGAGGACTGCGGCCAAAACGCGAGCTGCAACGTGCGCGGGCGATGTGTGCCCGCCGTGGTGACCGGTGGCACTGGGGGTACCGGCAACACCGGAGTTTGTCGCGATGTCGAGGTGACTCCCTCCCGGAGCATCCCCAACGTGATGTTCTTGGTCGACCAGAGTGGATCGATGACCGACTCGTTTGGCAGCGAGAACCGATGGGAGGCGGCCAACACCGTGATTAACGGGATCGTCTCGAGCACCGATTCGATCGTCCGCTACGGTCTCACCACTTACACCTCGGACGACGGCGACCTCAATCCGCCGTGCCCCAGGCTGCCGACGCAGATCGACTTCGCTCTCGGCAACGCGAGCAACATCGGGGACGACACGCTGTACCCGTACAGCTATCCGAACAACGCCGGGGCCGATACGCCGACGGGCGACAGCATCGATGCGGTGGTCAACAACATTACGAGCAATCCACCGCCGGCCGACGGTCCGACCGTCATCGTGCTGGCGACCGACGGTGCGCCCGACTCCTGTGAGTATCCAGATCCGAATACGACGGAGACGCGCAGGCAGGCTCGTGATGAGGCCGTCGACGCAGCAGCCTTCGCCCATGGGTCGGGAATCGACCTCTTCGTCCTTTGGGTCGGCACCCTGACGAGCGATAGCGTGCGCAATCACATCCAAGAGGTCGCGAACGAGGGCGTCGGGCTTCCCCGTGACGGCTCCTCCGGTGACGCCGAGTTCTGGGTTGGCACGGATCCCACGAGTCTCGAGAACGAGTTCCGCGAGATCATCAGCGCCAGCATCTCCTGTGACATCGAGATCGATAAGCCGTTCGTCGATGAGCAGAAGCAGACGGCCTGCGACGAGGGCGACGTCCGGCTCGCCGGTCAGCCGCTCGCCTGCTCCGACAGCAATGGCTGGCGCGTGAAGCCCGGGGCCGACAACGTGATCGAGCTCGTCGGAGCCGCATGCGACACCTTCAAGGGTGGTGACGTCACCTTCACGGCGACGTTCCCCTGTGGAACGATCGTCGTCGAGTGATCACTCCGCGCCGAGCCTGAGCTCAACTTCTTTTCGGGCGCCGGGCTGGACCCGGACGACCCGTCTTTGCGAGGGGATCTCGCGCCCGGCCTCGATCACGTGCCGCCCCTTCGGAAGGCGTGCCTTCACGGGCGCGCGTCCGAAGTAGCGGCCGTCGATCCACACGTTCCCCCAGGGTTCGACAACGATCCGCAGCCAGCCGCGGGATGGCGGAGGCGGCGGGAGCGCTGACTCCGTTTCGGATCCCGTCTCTGCCTCGGGCAACGGCGAGCCCGAAGTCGTAGGGCTGCGCTCGTAGCCGGGGTCGCGGTTGGCTTCCATCCGCGCAGAAGGTTCCGCAGGAGCGGGCGGGACCGCCCGGAGATTGCCGGCTTCGGGCTCCGGGCTCGCTGCCGTTTCGATCGCAGGCGTCAACGCCAGTGGGGCCCGGGACTGAGCCCCGGGCGCTCCACGAAACCACACCAGCCCCAACAGGAGGCTCGCGAAGAGTGCCGCCGCCATCCACGGGAGCCACCGGACGCTCGGACGTCGCTCCGTCACAGCTCGCGCTTCGGCCGGGGGGACTCTGCTCAGCTCCGTATCCCGTTCCTCGCGCTCCTGCACATGAAGGCGAGAGGCAGGACCGCCTCGGAGGCCGTCGATCCGAGCCGCCATCGCTCGCCGTGTCGACGCCGGGGGCGCGGCCGCGTCGAGCTCGTCCAAGAGCCGGCTCGCCGATGGAGTGCGTGAGTCGCGATCGATCACGAGCAGACGGTCGACAACGCCTTGCAGCGCAGGAGGGGTGTCGGGCGCCAGCTCGTCCAGACGGAGTCGGTTCCCGTCGAGCACCTTCTGCATCGTCTCGACGTGGTGTGCTCCATCGAACGGACGTACCCCTGCGAGCGCTTCGAATAGGACGACCCCCAGCGAGAACAGATCGGCGCGGCCGTCGAGAGACTCGCCGCGCATCTGCTCCGGTGCCATGTACGGGATCTTGCCATGGGCCGTCCGACTCGCCGTGACCGTTGCGTTCTCCATGGCCTTTGCGATGCCGAAGTCCGCCAGCTTTGCCTCTCCCGAGCGACTGAGCAGAATGTTCGACGGCGAGATGTCGCGATGAACGAGCGTGCCGTGGGCGTGCTCGAGCGCGTAGGCCAGATCCATGGCAATGAGGGCGACCGTGTGCGGCGCGAGCTTCCCGCCGGGCGACCCTCTAAGAAGCGACCTCAGGTCGACACCATCGACCAGCTCGAGCGCGATGTAGTGCACTCCGTCGATTGCGCCCGCATCGATCACTCCAACGACATGGGTGTGTCGGAGCTGCGCCGCGAGCCTTGCCTCACGTCGAAACCGAGTCAGGAAATCCTCGTCATCTCCAAAGGCCGGGAGCACCCGTTTCAGGCAGACCCGTTGCTCGAAGCCACCGTCCCCGACGCGTGCCGCCTCGAAGGTCTCCGCCATACCACCCACGCCAAGTCGGCGAATGAGTCGATACGGCCCAAATTCGCGCGGCTCGCCGCCCATCCGTACCAGGGTAGCACCAATCGATCGACGACTGCGCCTGCTCGGAAGCCGCTTTGATGCGGCTCAGCGCGGCCTTTGGTAACCTGGGGCCATGATCAACGCCGTGATCAGGGCGGTGTATCGGCTGGCGCACCGGGGGCTGCGAATGCTTTGGTTCATCCGTCGCCCGGAAACCAGCGGGGCGCTCGTCGCGCTCTGGTATGGCGGCCGCGTCTTGCTGGTGAAGAACTCCTATCGACGGCAGATGACCTTGCCCGGTGGCTACGTTCGTCCCCGTGAAGACCGCCGGGTCGCTGCGGCTCGGGAGCTTCGTGAGGAGGTCGGCATCCAAGTACAGCCGAAGCGACTCACCCATGCCTATCATGGCACTCACTTATTTGAGCACCGCAAGGACACGCTCGACATCTACGAGCTCGAGGTGGAACAAGAGCCGGTCGTGCGCATCGACCAGCGCGAGGTCGTGCGCGCGGAATTTCACTCTCCAGGTGAGGCGCTTTCGATGAGCATCGTTCCGCACCTCGAGGAGTACCTTGCGCAACGAATTGGGCAGGCACCGAGTTGAGCCCAGACAACCCGAGGGATCTGCTTCGGCGCGAGGCTCAGCGCCTTCACCAGCGCTATCTGATCGAGGTCGTCGAGCGGTTCTCGATCTGTCCCTGGGCGAAAGCCGCCCGAGTCCAAGATCGAATGCGCACCCACGTCGTCACCGAGCGTTGGCGTGCTGCCGATACGCTTCGGCCTGTGATCGAGGATTGGGCGGGCGACGATCGCGTCGAGGTGGCTTTCGTGATTGCGCCCCTCTTCGCGGGCACTCGACAGGCCTTCGCTTCTTGGGCGTCCACCGTGGCTTCACTCCGCGAGGACGTATTCCTCAGCGCCCCTTTTCATCCGGCGCCTCAAGCGAGAACGATCCCGTTTCTTCGCAGGACGCCGGATCCGACGCTGCAACTCGTTCGGCGCGCCACGCTCGACGTCATTCGAGCGCAGGACCCGCCCCACTACCAGGTCATCTTCGCGCTCGACCTACGCGCACTCGAACGACGCGGCTCCGCCAAAACGGTCGCCGGCTCGGTCCTCGCGCACAACGAACGACTGCTCGCCGAAGACCGACCCCACCTCGAAGCCATCCTCGAAGCGATCCACCAAGACCGCCACACCACCTACCGGGACATGCTCCCCCTCTAAAACCCTTTTCCTTTCAGCTGCTTGCAGACCCAACTGCGAATTCTTCGGTACGCCATCTGCACCCCAGAGAATTCGCGTTCGGGTCTCTAAGTTGCTGGAATCAAGAGGAAATCGGAGAGGCTTCCTGTCCCGGTGGCTACGGTGGCTAGCGGGCGTGGCGCGAGGAGATGAGGCCCCAGGCTGCGCCGACCATCAGGCCGCCGGCATGAACCCAGTTGGCGATGGGGCCGACCCAACCGGTGAAGCCGAGAGCGAGCCAAATCAGCATGAAGGTCACGAGCTGCTGCGGAAGTCGGTACGGAAAACTCGGGTCGAGACGACCGCGGATCCAGATGAACGCGAAGAGCCCGTAGACGACGCCGGACATCCCGCCGAACGTTCGAGGGCCCGACATCAGATACTCGAGGACATGTGAAAACGCCGCCACCACGAGTACGAACAGCAGCAAGTACCGACTAGAGAACACCCGCTCGATCGCCGTCCCGAGATCCTTGAGCCACCACATATTGAAGAAGATATGAAGCCATCCGAAATGCAGAAACATGGGCGTGAAGAGCCGCCAGGGCTGACCGGTCCAAATCGCGCTGACATCGCCTGGGATGTATCCGCCTTTCACCGGCACCCAGGGCACGAAGGTCAGCAGACGGACTACGCTGCTCTTCTCGCCCATCCCCGACGCAAAGAACACGAGCACGCAGATCACGATCAACCCAGCGGTCACGGTTCCGATTCGCATGCTCTGCCGAGCCTCGATCTGCTGACGAATCTTCTCGGTCCGGGCACGAATCTTCTCGTCGGCTTTAGCTTCTTGCTTCTTCTTTGCGCGCGCGCGCTTGGCCATCTCGGCGAACCGCTCTGCGTTCGCATCGAAGGTTCCAAGGAACGCCTTTGCCTGATCCATCCGTTCTTCGTCGTGAACCCAGACGGCAAAGTGCCCATCACGGGTCTCCTTGACCGTCGTCGCGACGCCATCCGCGTAGAGGGCGTCACCCAGCGTCTGCGCTTCAGGGCGCGTGGTCACGGTCGTCAGCAAACGCATGAGCCGGCCACTGTAGCTGCTTCGATCTGCGATTCAATCGCCGCGAACGAGCGAATACATGAGGCAATCACGGGGCACGTCCGACCTGTTCGGGTGGTAGCCGTAGCTTCGTAGCCGACCTTCACACTGCATGCCGACCTTCTCGAGGACCCGCGCAGAGCGACGGTTCTCCTCGTCACAAAGCGCTTGAACTCGAAAGATCCGGGAGTCGGCGAACGCTGCCCGGCAGACCTCAGCAAGTGCTTCGGGCATGTACCCTTGGGCCCAAAATGGTCGTCCTAGCGCGAAACCGACTTCAATCCGATGAAACCAGGACGTGAAGCCCACGGTGCCGAGCACCACCCCATCGTCGCGCCGTTGAACGAGCCAGACCCGGTGTCCCATTTGGAGGTCCCAGGCATCGATCCACTGCTGAAACTGCTCTCGCGTTTGGGCAACAGAGGTGTGCGCGGTCCAGGTCAGATACCGCGTGATCGTGGCGTCGCTCGCATACGACTCGAACGCCTGCGTTGCATCGTCGAGCCGGGGCCGACGCAGTCGCAAGCGGCGACTCAGCAGCTCCTCGGGCGGGAATTCCACGAGAGCCCTATACCACGCGGATTCCGTTCGTTGGATCGACTCATCGGAGCTGGTAGGTTCTGCCGCAATGGCGGCCCCGGACGAGCCACTCGATGACCAAGCACGCGCATTGTGCTCCGAGCTCGGGCATGACTTCGCGAGTTCGAGTCTCCTGCTCGAGGCGCTGACCCATCGCTCGTTCAAGAACGAGAACCCCGACTCGGCCGCCGGCGACAACGAGCGTCTCGAGTTCCTCGGTGACGCCATCGTGGGTTTGGTCGTGGCTTCGATGCTCTACCAGCAGTTTCCCGACTCGGACGAGGGCGAGCTGACACGCCGACGTGCCGACCTGGTCAGCGAGAAGGGGCTTAGCGAAGCGGCCGCGTCCATTGGCATCGGTGCCGCGCTCCGACTCGGCAGAGGAGAGGAGAAGTCGGGGGGACGGGAGAAGTCGAGGCTTCTTTCGAGCGCCCTCGAGGCCTGTATCGGCGCTATCTATCTGGACGGCGGTGCGGACGCTGCGTTCGAGGCCGCGCATCGCATCTTCGAGCCGAGGCTCCATACCGCCGCACCCGGGCGCCGCGACGCCAAGTCTCGCGCTCAAGAGTGGGCGCAAGCCAATCGCGGTGGAACTCCCAGCTACCGGCTCATCGATACCGATGGGCCCGACCACGAGCGGGAGTTCACCGTTGCGCTCGAGCTCCACGGCGAGGTCATTTCCACCGGCACCGGCCGGTCCAAGGTCGAGGCAGAGCAAACGGCAGCCGACTCGGCCCTGCGCTCCTGGCTCGACGCCGTCATCGACGAGCCTACCGAAGAATGAGGCGCCGCTACGCCAGAGCTAGACCGCGCGCGCTGCGGCGTACGCTTCCAGCCGAGCGTTTGCCCAATCGATGTTGCGCTGAAGCTCGTTGTAGTCGGGGCCTTCATAGAGCTCGTCGAACGCCTTGAGGGCCTCCTCGGCTTGGGCGAGCTCCTCACGCACCATCTCGGGTTTGATGTCTTCGGGCGCCGCGAAGAGATCGGTCAGCAGCAGTACCTTGTCCGGGCCGCCTTCGACGAACCCGGGACCGATGGCGGCGACCTTCCGCTTCCCATCGACCTCCCAAACCAGAAGCCCGCACTTCAGCGCGGCCAACAGTGGAAGGTGGTTCGGTAGCACGCCGAACTCCCCCTCGACGCTCGGCGCCTGCACCGAGTCGACCTGCATGGACATCACGGAGCCCATCGGTGTCACCACGTCGAGTTGGAGATGCTCCGAAGTGGCCATGCTGCTTACTCCTCGCCCCGCTTGGCGAAGGCTTCCTTGACCTCGTCGATGTTGCCCTTGAGGTAGAAGTCCTGCTCGGGAACGTGGTCGAGCTTGCCAGCGAGGATCTCCTCGAAGCCAGCGATGCTCTCCTCGAGCGGTACGTACGCACCCTTGAGGCCGGTAAACTGCTCGGCGACGAAGAACGGCTGCGACAGGAATCGTTGAATTTTACGCGCACGGTCGACGACCTGGCGGTCATCCTCGCTGAGCTCGTCCATGCCGAGAATCGCGATGATGTCCTGCAAGTCCTTGTAGCGCTGCAACGTCTCCTGCACGCCTCGCGCCACGCGGTAGTGTCGGTCGCCGATGACGCCCGGGTCGAGCATGGTCGAGCTCGAGTCGAGCGGATCGACCGCCGGATAAATCCCGAGCTCTGCGATCGAACGCGACAACACGGTCGTGGCGTCCAAGTGAGCAAAGGTCGTCGC